>NZ_CAAJGQ010000038.1 GCF_901000775.1 Candidatus Rhabdochlamydia sp. T3358 | reverse complement strand
CAACAATTGAGCCTATATGCTCAAGGAACCAAAATTTATGGTACTTACAATGCGACAAATAACCCAGTAGTCGATGTCTTAGAATGTGTAGCAGGACATAAAGGATTTCATACACCACCGGTTCAACTTTTAAAGAACAAATGGAATCGTCTCATTGCCTCCCAGGGACCTCAAGCGAAGTTCCTGGAGATTTGCCACAGTGGAGGACCTAATCATCAAACCCAGCTCTTTAACCATTCATCATATTCTGAGAGTTTTAATCGAAATCGGGCAATGTTTCCTTTGTGCAGACTCATTAGTTCGGTTTCAATAACCTCAATAAACCGTGCTCGATTTTCTAATATAACAACTTCAATGGCTTTTTGTTTGATTGCTGCTACTGCTGCTTGCTTGTTTAAGCATTTACGAATAATTTCTCCTATTGTTGTAATAATAAGATTACGATAGCATAGACGAAAGATGTCTGGTTCTCCCAGTTCCTGGCGTGTTGCTGAATAAAGAGAACTAGATCGTTCATAGGCCCACACAAATACTTCGCGCAATAACTCTATGCGATTTAATTCATATATGCCGAGAAGACCGCTGATATAGGCTTGCTCGGGAACGTCTACAAATGATAAAGGGCATAGATTGGAACGAATTAAGGGAATATTAGCAGCAAGTCTTGATACTCGCTTGTTAACATCTAGGAATGGTTGTAAGTAAGGCAGCTGAACCATTATAAAAAAGGACTGCTCAAAGGGATCTATAATAGCATCAGCTGTATCTAAAATCTGTTGGAAATATTCGTTCACTAGTTGTGGAATTGCCAGAGGTTGATACACCGATTTAGTTATGCCTATTGCTGCTGAGCGTAAACGGCCACAGGCTCTTTGATCATGTAATAAATTGTCTGACAAAAGAGCGTGCAGGTTGCAAATGGTAAAGCTGTTAAATTTCATGAACTCAGCTGATTCTACCATAAATTCAATAGCGGACTTGTGATTTAAAATCATCTGAGCTTCCATGCTATTTTTACCTTCTGGTGCTTCTCCTAGCTCCAATAAACGCTCTGTTTCGAGCAAGGAATACGTATTTCCTTCTAATCGACTTGAATTCCATGACAGGTCAATTAGTAAGCGATTTAAAATATGCCTAGCATAGGTTCCTGCAGGACGCTTGCTATCTTGAGATTTTCCCATTTCAAATAGGTGATCTCGTATATTTTTAGAGAGATAGTATGTTTCATTAGGGCGATACGCATTAAGAAATTCTCGGTTATATCCAATAGGACGACGTGCTTGAATAGGTTGGCGGACATTTAACTGGATAGATAAAGCTGTTGATGATAGGGGAATCAATGACTTAAGAGAAGGAGCATCTTGTAATACTAAAGCTCCTGAAAAAAGAATAGTTGGAGCTTTGTTTTCATTTTCTCTTAGAGAGTACCGTCTGGATCTAGCCTTACCCAATGCGTTTAACCGTCCTTGTTTTATTAAGACAGCTAAATAGCGCTGCAGAGATCTTTTGGGTACAGAGAGCTCTAAAGCTTGTAAAATATCTTCTAGGGAAGCTTGTTTAGGAAAATGTTTTACTGTCTCTATGATAGTATCAAAAATTTTACTATAATTTTGGTTTTTCATGGCTGTCTTTTATGGCGCGATTTATTATAATTGTGTCATTATAAGCTGATTCTGGTTAATTACGCCATTTAAAAATCATTAACGAACTGAATTACGCCAAATTTTAATATTTTTGGCGCGATTAAGAAGAAAGCTTTTTAGAGCGTAGAGAAAGTTTTTCTTCTAATTTTTTTATATAGAGATAAACCACAGGGGTTAGATATAGGGTAACTACCTGTGAAAAGAGTAGGCCTCCTACTATAACAACTCCTAGAGGTTGGCGGGTTTTGGCAATAGAGCCACCTATACCAATTGCAATAGGGACAGCACCCATCATTGCGGCAAAAGTTGTCATAAGGATAGGGCGAAATCTAGTTAAGCACGCTTCAAAAATGGCTTCATGAGCTGTTTTTTTTAAAAGAGCTTGATTGGCAAAGTCAATTAAAATAATGCCATTTTTTAGAACAATGCCAAAGAGCATAATCACACCGACAAAAGCATACAGGGAAAAGCTTTGCTGGAATAAAATAAGGCTTAAAAGTCCTCCCACTGCAGCAGGAGCTAAGGTAGACATTACCGTTATAGGTGAAAAGAAGTTTTCATAGAGAATCCCTAGGATAATGTAAATCAGGAAAAAAGTGATTAAAAGCAGGGATTGCAGGTTGGCAAAAGAGCTTTTAAATACACTAGCCCCCCCTTGCACAGCTCCTTTAACAGTATTAGGGAGGGTTTGTTTTGCAATCATATGAATTTTATCTAAAGCACTGCTTAGTGCTGTGTCTACTAAATTAAAGGAAATAGTAGCAGAAGGGGATGCGTTGAGATGATTTACCGTTAGTGGGCCTGTGCTCTCTTTTATATCGGTAATGGCTGTTAGAGGGACCATTTTCCCCGATGTAGAATGCAACCATAATTGAGATAAAGAGCTCGGATCGCGATAGAACTTAGGAAAGGTTTCCATGATGGCATAGTATTGATAGCTTGAAGTATTGATGGGGGAGAGATTACTTGTAGCATAAGCTAAATTAAGAGCTTGTTCCACTTGCAGTGCACTAATCTGATAGAGAGAAGCTCTGTCGCGCAGAATATGAACTTGGCATCTGGGTTGCGTAATATCTAAATCGCTATTTACATGGCTTAAAAAAGAGAGCTCTGCAAACTTTTTTTGCATGATAGGTGCGTATTTGTAGAGCTCTTCTTCCGATAAACTTTGCATAGTGTATTGGTAATCGGATTTGCTAGATGTTGTTCCTACTTCTAGGTTAATCAACGGCTGTGGTTTGAGAAAGACAGTTGTTCCTGGTATTTTATGAACCAAAGAATACATGTGTGTTAGCAGGGGTTTAAGAGAAAGGCGCTCTTTTAAGGGTTTTAAGCGGATATATAAAAGCCCTTCATTGTCTTGTGGGTAACCTCCAACCGATACAACAGAGGCGATATTTTCATCTTGTGATAAGATACTGGCTAATTGGTTACTAGATTCTGAAACAGCTAAAGGAGAAGTTCCATCTACTGTTTGTAGATAGCCTTGAATAAGCCCAATATCATCTGGTGGTAAAAAGTCTTTCGGAAGTTTGATCATTAAAATGGTCGATAAGCCCAGACTCAATATCCCTAATCCTAAAATGATTTTAGGATGCTTTAAAGCCCAATCAAGTGATTTTTCATAGAGAAGAAGCATTTTACGGTGATAGGCTGCAAAAGTTGCTACCTTTTCTTGATTTGCTTTACGAACTAATCTACTGCATAGAAGAGGGGTTAAAGTCAGAGAAAGAACTCCTGAAATGAAGACGGTAATGACAATGGTCATTGCAAATTCATACAATATCCGTCCGATAATTCCCTGCATGAAAATAATAGGGATAAACACTATGCATAAACAAAGAGTCATCGATAAAATGGTGAAAAAAATTTCCTTAGAGCCTTTTAGGGCAGCATCTATGGCAGATTCGCCCATTTCAACATGGCGTGTGATATTTTCTAATACCACAACGGCATCATCTACTAGATAACCAACAGCTAGTGTAATACCAAGTAGAGATAAGATATTGAGGGTAAAGCCTAGCTTTAAAATGATAATAAAAGCGCCTAAAATAGATAAAGGAATTACAATCAGAGGAATAAGTGTATCTCTTAAGTTTCCTAAGTAGAAAAAGATCACGATAGCAACCAATGCAATGGCTATCAATAAAGTCATCTGTACTTCATGAACTGATTCAAGTATGTATTCCGATTGATCAAAAACTCTTACCAAGCGTAAAGAACTAGGTAATTGCGTAGATAGACTAGGTAGCATTTGATTAACTTTTTGAATAACCGATAGGGTATTAGCACCCGGTCTTTTACGGATAGCAAGACCAACAGATGGGGCTGTATATCCTTTTTCAAAAAATTGTACGGAAAGTTTATCGTTAAGTACGCTATCTATGGCTTGGCCAATATCACAAAAGCGCACAATAGAGCCATCTTGAGCTTTAATGATAATCGGGTTGTAGAGAGCTGCTTTATCTAATTGCCCATCAACATTGAGGGTGAACTCTTGCTTAGGACTAAATAAAGTACCAACGGGTATTTGTACATTCGCTGTTACAACAGCATTAGCTACATCGTTTAAATCAAGTCCTCTAGCTGCTAGTTTCTGTGGATCAACCCTAAGACGAACCGCTTGTGGAGACCCATAGATTAACACTTGTGATACCCCTTCTATTACACTTAATCTTTGAGAAAGAAATGTATAGCTGTAATTGTATAGCTCTCCTCTGGTTAAAACAGGAGAGGTAACGATAAAAAACAAAAGAGAGGTAGCAGTGGGATTGGTTTTTGTATAAATCGGAGCATAGGGGAGATCTTTAGGCAGTTGAGAGCTTGCTGCATTAATGGCTGCTTGTACATCAGCTGCGGCAAGATCTATATTTCGATCTAAATCAAATTGCAGAACAATCGTAGCATTTCCTGTATAGCTAGTAGAAGAGATCGAAGAGATTGCTTCTATAGTAGTAAATTGTTGCTCTAAAGGGACCACGACATTGTTAGAAATGGTTTCTGGATTTGCTCCAGGATAGTCTACTGTTACTGTAATGGTAGGAAAATCAATATCAGGTAGATCGCTGACAGGAAGTTTAAAATAAGATAGGACCCCAAAAAAAGCTATTGTCAGCATGACAAGGACTGTCATTACAGGTCGTTTGATAAATAAAGAGGAGGGATTCACAATACCTCTTTGTTATTTAACCATGTTTGCACAGTAACTTTTTTACCGGGATAGAGATCAAGAAGGCCTTCTGCAACAATTATATCATTAGCGCTAATTCCTGATTCGATACTAGTGGTTCCATTTTCATAGCGTTGACCAATGATAACCGGTGTTGTTTCTACTTCCATGTTCTTATTGATGGTATATACGTAATGACCGTTTTGCCCAACGCCTACTGCTTGAGAGGGAAGAATCAGAGATTCTTTTTCTTCTAGGACAAGTCTTACATCTACAAAATGCCCAGGCCATAGTAAATGGTCGTGATTATCCAGTATTCCTTCTAATAAGACAGCTCCTGTTGCGGTATTAATTTGATTGTCAATGAGTGTTAATTGCCCATCGAAACGCGCAGTGTGATCTAGCGTAGGAAAGATGTATAATTTCAAAAAGGACTCTTGAGAGTGTTTTTGAATAGTAAATAAATCGGTTTCAGGCACAGAAAAATCTACTAAAATGGGATCAATTTGATTAAGCAGAGTGAGCGTAGTATCTTGATTTGTATCAATATAATTACCCGGTTTAAATTGTAATTTGCCTGTAATTGCATCAATAGGAGAGTGAATATAGCAATACTTTAAATTGATTTTAGCGTTTTCTAAATCTGCAACAGATTGTCCTACAACGGCTTTTTGCTCTAAGAAATTAGCCATGTATTGGTCGTAATTGAGTTGTGAAATATAATCTTGTTCTGCTAGCTTTGCATATCTTTGCAGCGTATCTTCTGCTAGTTTTAGTTGTGTGAATGTCTGGAAATACTCCGCTTTTGCTTTGTCTAATGAAGCTTGATAAGGTCTTGGATCAATAACAAGCAGCAAATCTCCTTTCTGTACAAACTGTCCTTCCATAAAATATTGTCCAACCAGAATACCAGAAACCTGAGCGTGAACCTGAATACTGGATTTTGCAGTAATTGTTCCCACATAATCTTTATATACTTCTACCGTTTGCTTCAAAGCGCGTGTTGCAACTACTTCATGTGCTTTAATGACTTGGGGTTTTTTTTGGCAACTACATAATAGAGAGCAAAAAAGCAGAAGCTTAATCCAATTCATTAGCAAAGATCTCCTGAGAATAGATAGTAGTTGGGGAAATCAACCCTGTAGCATAACTTAAATTAGCTAAAGCAAGGTACCAATCTTGCATAGCTTGTGCTTTTTGAGCTCTTGCATCAACAAGAGATGTTTGAGCAGATATGAGATCAAGAATGGTCTGGGTCCCTTGTTGATAACCGCTTAAAGCAACAGCATACTGTTCTTCTGCAGCAGATAAAAACTCTGCAGCCCAATTGAGTGTTTCAAAGACGGTGTGAATATTAGAATGAGCAACAGTAATTTCTTTCATAGCATTTAACTGCAGACTTTTAAGCGTTTCTTCTGCAACTACTACATTAGACTCAGCTTGTTTAATTGCATTGCGGTAGTAAAAACCAGAAAAAATAGGCATACTTACATTAAACGTACTGACAAAGTTGTATTTATCATGAGTGACATTACCATCAAAAGAAAAGTAGGTTTTACCTATTTCAAATTGATAATTCAATTGAGGTAAAACTTGCCGTTTGGTCATTTTGACCATTTGTTCTTGAGAGCGAAGAGCACTCTCAGCAGACAGTAGATCAGCTCTATTTTGTATGCCAATGCTGATTAAGGTTTCTAGCGGTAATATAAGATCATTTTTGGGCAGTTCTTGAGGTAGCTCTTGTGTTTTTAAAGACATATAAGAAGGAAGGCCTATGTCATTTAGCAAAGTTGCAAAAGCTAATTCTAGTTCTTGCTTTTGTGCAGCCCAGTTTGTTTTCTGAGAAAGCAGCTGTGTCTTTGCTTGCAGAAAGTCAGATAAAGGACGCACCCCTAAATGAAGGCCTTGCTCTGTAGCATCTAAAGTAAGCTCGGCATTAAGCACATTTGCAATATTTGCCTGTAGTAGTTCTTTTTGATACAAATAGCTATAAAAATCCGTAATAACGGTTTTTAATAAAGATTGAATGCTATCATTATATTGAAATTGTGCTTGCTCTAATGAATAACGAGCTGCTTCTATATTTGCTTTTTGTGTGCCAAAATCGAATAATAAATAGGATAAAGAAAGCATAGGACCCCAAGTACCAAAATAAATATCAGTCGCCCCTCTTCCTGATTGAAGGGCGCCAGGGGATTGTGTTGCTCCAAAAATGGATTGAGGAGTTATTATGGAAGTTGCCTCAATTTCCGGTTGTCTTGCACGTATAGCTTGGAAAGAGCCGGTTATATTAGGAAAAAACACATTTTGCTTTTGCCCATAAGAAGCAGCAGCAGAAAGCGCTTTTGCCCAACTAGATCTTGTTTGAGGATTGTTTTTTAAAGCGATGGCGATTAACTCAGCAAGTTCATAAGGTTCCTTTTTTTCTAGAAGCTCTGCAGGATACTGCTCTAAGATACAAGGATTGACTTCACGACAAGGAGGTGTAAAACAGGCATAGCTGTACGGATCTATTACAGCGCGGTTAAAGTAACAACCCGTGCATGCGCATAACACAAAAAAACTTTGCAGCAATATTTGCCAACTCATGACTGATAAAAATAGAGAGTAAAATCTCTTATGCTTTTTATCCGCAGTATAGTTACTTTAGCTTTTTGGTCAAAATTTCATTTACCAACCTACCTTAGTATATATAGAGGGAAGCTGCTTCATACAAAATTTGAAGCAAAAGGAATATATGTATAAAAGCAGCTTATTATACAATGTGTGTATCGGCAATAGATAAGGTTGAGGTACTTAAAACATGGTAATTTTCAAATATTTAGATCCAAAAAACGATATAGCCTTTAAGAAAATATTCGGTACAGAAAAAAACAAAGACATTCTGCTTCATTTCTTAAATGATATCCTCGAATTTTCTGGAGATCAAAGCATTGTAGATATCGAGTTCTTATCTCCCATTCTCTCTCCTAAAATTGCTGTTAAAAAACAGAGCATTGTTGATGTTTTATGCAAAGACAAGCTGGGAGTAAAATACATCATTGAAATGCAAGTAACAAAAACCAGAGGTTTTGAAAAGCGCGCTCAATATTACGCATCTCAAGTGTATGGCAATCAAGCAAATATTGGAGATGAGTATCATGAGCTTAAGGAAATCATCTTCATAGCTATAGCTGATTGCATCATCTTTCCTAACAAATCCCATTACAAATCAGACCACGTCATACTCGATAAAGCAACACATGAGCATGATTTGAAAGACTTCTACTTTACCTTTATCGAACTGCCTAAATTTACCAAAAGCAAAGAGGAACTATCCTCCATAGAAGAAAAGTGGTGTTACTTTTTCAAACACGCTCACGAAACCACTGAAGAAGAATTACAGGAAATGATTGGCAACGATGCCATTATCCAAAAAGCCTATACCGCGCTCGACCAGCATTATTGGACAGAGAATGA
>NZ_CAAJGQ010000037.1 GCF_901000775.1 Candidatus Rhabdochlamydia sp. T3358 | reverse complement strand
CTGTCGAGAATATTCTTCTAAGCCTCGAATGTAATAACTAAGGACTCCATTAATAGCAGAAATATAATAAATTTTTTCAGGTGGAAGTCTATGTCTATCTGGCTTATAAATCCAAATGTGTATTTCCACATTCTGAGCAGTAAAAGGAACTTCATGAAGATAAGGTTTTATTTCCTCATTGCTATTAATATCCAATAAATATTCACTGACTGCATAGACAACTAGCTCTCTAGCTTCTTTAAGATCTACCTCCTGATAAAAATGAAAACTCATTGCCATCATCTGTATATCATTCATCATTCCTCCACCTGTTCCTATCAGGTAAAGATTTTTTTTCCTTTTAATTTCTGTGCTGTCTTTTCTGTAATATCATCTGCTATTTTTTCGTAATCTGGCAATGAATACCAAGAAGAAGAGCAACCAAAAAGAAAAGAGAACATCACCCCACAAGTAAAAAACAACTTCACTTTTTACCTCCATAATTTTTAACGTAATCTACGATATGGCGTTCTAAAGGATCTTTAAAAGATAGATTGCAAAGCTTCTTCATAGGTTTCTTTACAAATGGCCTGTCGAGAATATTCTTCTAAGCCTCGAATGTAATAACTAAGGACTCCATTAATAGCAGAAATATAATAAATTTTTTCAGGTGGAAGTCTATGTCTATCTGGCTTATAAATCCAAATGTGTATTTCCACATTCTGAGCAGTAAAAGGATATTCATGAAGATAAGGTCTTATTTCCTCATTGTTATTAATATCCAATAAATATTCATTGGCAGCATAGACAACTAGCTCTCTAGCCTTTTTAAGATCTACCTCCTGATAAAAATGAAAACTCATGTGCATTGCTTGGATATCATTCATCATTCTTCCACCTGTTCCTATCAGGTAAAGATTTTTTTTTCCTTTTAATTTCTGTGCTGTCTTTTCTGTAATATCATCTGCTATTTTTTCATAATCGGGCAACGGATGCCAAAAAGAAGAACAACCAAAAAGAAAAGAGAACATCATCCCACAAGTAAAAATCAATTTCATCTTTTTCCTCCATAATTCTCTAGATAGTTATTTATGTGGTCTTGAATTGTACCTTTAAAAGTAGGACTTAAAAACTCATGATCCCAGTCCTTTGCATCGGGATGCGGTTCTAATACATGTAACTCATTGCCATACCTTCTCTTTCCATCAAAATCAAGATGAGTAACAAAGTCTCGTCTGCTAATATAGTTATCCGATTGAAAGCACAATCTTCTAGGAATAATGACAGCAGGAGCAATTGCTAGAGCAATGATTTGTTGTCGTACTGATTCTGGAGATGTCAAAAGTGCATTTTTAAGATGGATAGCTCCTCCACTGTGGCAGATTTCTAAGAACTTCGCTTGAGGTCCATGGGAGGCAATGAGATGCTTCCACTTGTTCTTTAAAAGTTGAACCGGTGGTGTATGAAATCCGATATGTCCTGCTGCACATTCAAAGACATCGATTACTGGGAAATTCGTCGCATTATGGGTGCCATAAATTTTGGCTCCTTGAGCATACTGGCTTAATTGTTGTGCGCTTGCTACGGCTTGAGATAGATTGTTATTGATTCCATTAGTAAACCCTATTGCACCGTTAAAAGGAGTGTAACGGGTTTGTAGTCTTCTTCCTAAAGCATCGTAAGATGCTTCCCTGGTAAATGCTTTATCTGTGACTTTTAGTAGTCTTCCCCATTTCATTGTTAACCAACTTTAATGCTTCTTCGTAAGTTTCCTCGTGAATAGCTTGATAGGGATTAGAGTCTCGAATATGATATTCAAGTACACCATTAATAGATGCGATATAATAAATTTTTTCAGGTGGAAGTCTAGATCTATCTGGCTTATAAATAAAAATTCTTATCTCTACATTCTGAGCAGTAAAAGGATATTCATGAAGATAAGGTCTTATTTCCTCATTGTTATTAATGTCCAATAAATATTCATTGACTGCATAGACAACTAGCTCTCTAGCTTCTTTAAGATCTACCTCCTGATAAAAATGAAAACTCATGTGCATTGCTTGGATATCATTCATCATTCTTCCACCTGTTCCTATCAGGTAAAGATTTTTTTTTTCTTTTAATTTCTGTGCCGTCTTTTCTGTAATATCATCTGCTATTTTTTCATAATCGGGCAACGGATGCCAAAAAGAAGAACAACCAAAAAGAAAAGACAATGTAGCTAGTAGCACTCCACAAGTAAAAATCAATTTCATATTTTTCCTCCATAATTTTTAACGTAATCTACGATGTGGCGTTCTAAAGTATCTTTAAAAGTAGGACTCAAAAACTCATGATCCCAAAATTTATTCGCATCGGGATGCGGTTCTAATACATGTAACTCATTGCCATATCTTCTCTTTCCATCAAAATCAAGATGAGTAACAAAGTCTCGTCTGCTAATATAGTTATCCGATTGAAAACACAATCTTCTAGGAATAATGACAGAAGGTGCAATCGCTAAAGCAATGATCTGTTGTCGAACCGATTCTGGAGATGTCAAAAGTGCATTTTTAAGATGATCTGCTCCTCCACTGTGGCAGATTTCTAAGAACTTAGCTTGAGGTCCATGGGAGGCAATGAGATGCTTCCACTTGTTCTTTAAAAGTTGAACCGGTGGTGTATGAAATCCGATATGTCCTGCTGCACATTCAAAGACATCGATTACTGGGAAATTCGTCGCATTATGGGTGCCATAAATTTTGGCTCCTTGAGCATACTGGCTTAATTGTTGTGCGCTTAGCCTAGCTTGCATTTTATTATTATTAATCCCATTGATAAACCCTATAGCACCTGTAGACAGGTTAAAAGAGCCAACTTCAAAGGGACTGGAGCGTGTAAGACCGATATTTGCACAGACAGCAAAAACACCATTCATTACAGTCATTCCAGGCTGACAAGGATACAGAAGAGGTTTTACTGTTTGATATGCCTGTGATGCAAAGCGTCCATCAGGATCGATATAGTTAATGGGGTCTCCATTAGCATAGGTGTAAAGATCCAGACAAAGGGGATAGGAAATGGGATCTGGGCTTAAGAACCTCCCGCTGGTGGCATCGTAATATCTCTCTCCCATCCAGATCAGATTAGTGGGATCTGGGCTTTTGCTATGCCAGGTTAGTGATTGGGCATAGGAAAGTAGATCTGAGGGAATGGAAAAATCTGTAGGTCCATAGGCTGAGGGGAAGTTTTCTGTGTAGCGAGTTTGTTGTTCGGTAACTACCCCAGCGAGTTGTCCTAGAGCGTTGTGGATCAGGAAAACAGCTTCTGATTCATCACTGATAGCATCGCAGGAGTTGGGTCCATAGATTTTCCAGAAGGTCTTGTCTTGGCATTTGACTCCGATTTCTTGAAATTCTTCTTCGGGATCGTATAGTGAGGTTGTTGTGAGGGTAGCACTTTTGTAGGGAGTGTAACGGGTTTGTAGTCTTCTTCCTAAAGCATCGTAAGATGCTTCCCAGGTAAATGCTTTATCGGTGACTTTGAGGAGTCTTCCCCATGGATCCCATTCAAATTGTCTTTCGTTATGAGAGGTAACTTGTCCCATCGGGTTATAAGTAGTTATGAGGGATTTTTTGTTACTTATTTCGGTTGTAATTTTACCGAAGGCATCTAGTCCATTTTGAGGAACGTGCCAGTTTGGAGCTGTTGTGCGAAGTCCTGTACCTGTTTGTGCAAAATCAAATGCATATTCTTCTGTTCCTGTAGACTCTAAGTATCCTTGAGCATTATAGGTAAATTGTTTTTGTTGCTGAGGTGCTAAATAGGTGAAAAGCTTTCCTGAAGGGTACCAATCTAATGATTCTTGATAAGAGCTGTCTGGTAGTTGTGTATAAATGCTTTTGGGAAGAGCGGAAGAGTTATAATCAATGCTAGTAGTCATCAGTCGATTGTTTTTACTGATTAGAGCTGAGCTTAAGTCATAGGTATAGGTAAGATCGATGTTTTGTGTGGAGACTTGGATCAGTTGGTTATTTTGGTAAGTAAAATCGCGTTGGTGTTCATCTGTCTTTAAAGTTCTACTAGAGGGTCTCCATTTTTGATGGGTTTGCTGAATGAGGGTAGAATTAAGAAAAAGGGCTTCTAAGATGAGGCGGCCGTCAGAATCATAAGAACGCTCAATTAAGGAGTGTTCGTTATTTGGTGTATATATCCAGCTAGAAAGCCACGAGGAATCTCTTAGTTGTTCTGCAGAGGTAAGATATCCGCGTGGATCGTAGGTATACTTGCGGTGCCATCCAGCGACATCGTTCTGGACAAGTCTGCCATGAGAGTCATAAAGGTAGGTGTGAGTGCGCTGCAGGGGGTCTTTGGTTTTTTTGAGATAGCCATTTTCGTAGGTAAATTCCCAGCGTTGGGAGGATTGTCTGTCTGCTTGGATTTCTTCAGTACATTTTCTATTCATCGAGTCGTAGGAAGCTTTCCAAACGACTAGGTTAGGGAGGTGATATTCGATGAGATTGGACTCAAGATCATAGACATACTTAAAACAGCTTCCATCGGGTAATTCTTTTTGGGTTATGCGAGAGAGTCCGTCAAATGTTTGACGGGTGACTCTTCCATCTGCATCGATGGAGGCTATGCAGTTTCCACAAATGTCATATTTATAAGTAGTGATGATGCTTCCTTTTTGAACTTTGATAGGAAGGCCAAGAGCATTTATCCAAGTAGTAGTAACTTCTTCTCCTTGCACTAGTTCTTGTTGGTCGGTTTCAGGATCGTAATGGAAGCTAGAGCTTGCGATGAGGATTCCCTGGAGACTGGTAACTTTAGACTCTATAATACGGCCTGCTTCGTAACGTTTAGTTATTTGTTCTTTGCTAGGCAGCGTGCAGATAACGGTATCTCCTTGGTAATTCCAGGTGGTTTGTTCACCACTGGGAGTGGTTTCTGTTTTTAGGCGATTAAGAGCGTCATAGGTTTTTTTGTGAACATATCCGGCAGTATCTGTGAATCGGATAAGGTTGCCTCTTGCATCGAATTCCTGGATCTCTGTGGCTTTTGTTTCTAGATGAGTGCGTATGGTTTTATGGTCATCGTATTTGATTCCCCATGAGATGCCTTTTTTTGTTTCGAGGATAGGACGTCCAAAAAAATCGTAGGTGATACAGCTTTTAGTGCCATCTGGATAGCTTTCTTCTTTTAAGAGTCCATTGGTTGTATATTGGCGTGTTGTTTGTGCTCCAGAAGGAGTTGTAATGGTTTCAAGGAGTCCACCAGGCTCGTAAGAGAAAAAAGTGGAAAGTCCTTCTTTTGTTTCGCATGTGACTTTTCCCAAAGCATCATAATCACGGTAGGTACAATAGCCTCGAGAATCTACCTCTTCAATCAGATAGCCTCTAGGATCATATTCGTAAAGGGTATAGGCAATCTCATGTAAATTTTGTCTTGTAGCTTTAAGAAGACCCGCAGCATGATAGTCGAGATAAAGGGTGTTTTTGGAGTTGGCTGTTTGTTTCCAAATGGGATCATTGTTAAGGTTGTAGCCTATATAGGTTGCGGAAAGCAAGGAACCGGAAGAAGAAAGGGTCAGTGATTCGATTGCATTTCCCATGATGTCGTAATTGTTCTCTTGGATTCCCTCTACAGAAATTGTTTGTATACACTGCCCTTGATTGTTGTAAAAGTAAATTGTATTAATATCTGGATCATTTGTTCCTGTGATTTGGGTTTTTTGATAGGGAAAACCGTGGGTTTCATATTTCCAAAGGGTTATAGCGCCAGAGTGGTCTTCTTTTTCTATTTGGCCAAGAGTGTTGTACTCTAAATCGACATAAGAGAGCAAAATGTTCGCCTGATATTTTTCGATTCTTTTAATTAAATAAGGGAAAAGCGTATCGTAAGAGATTAGGGTTTTTTGGTCTAAAACTTCTTCTTGTATGCAGAGGTTTTGGGCATTATAGATGAGCTTTTTAACAAGTGATGATTCTTTGTTTCCTGTTAAATCATCTCCTTTAAACCCAATTTCTTCCACGTTGCCTCTATTATCGTAAAAGTAATATGTGGTAAGCCCTCGTTTATCTGTTGAGGTTTTTAAACTTCTTGGAGCGCTTCCTGGTTGATTGAATTCGATAATTTGCTCCGTTTCAGGATCAAACCATGAGTGCTTATCTATAAACCAAGATTGAAGGGTTTGATAGCCTAGAGGATCTGTAACTTTATAAATCTGCTTTTGGAAAATCTTATAGGTGGTGGTTCCTCCGCTTGCATCTGTGGCGGTTGTGATACCATCTTGATAAGTAAATATTGCAGTTGTGATCATTTGCTGCTGGATGCCCATAGGCGATCGTTGTTCTTTGACTCTTCCTTCCTCATCGTAGATATTTTCTAAGACTTTTCCATGGGGCCGTGTCTCACGAATGATACGATGAAATCTATCATATTCATAACAAATAGCAGCTGTATTGGGAAGGACAACTTTGATAAGATCTCCTTGTGAATTATACTCATAAGAGACTCTTCTTCCGTCTTTGGCATAGATCTCAGAGATCTTGCCTTCATGGTTATAATGCAATCCGCAAAAATCCCCATTGGAGCTTTCTATGCGTGATAGGCGGTTTTCGTTATAGGAAAATGTGAGGGTGTTGCCTCTGGTATTGATCCATTTTTTAAGAAGACTTGCTTCAAAAAACCGTTTGGATCCATCTGATCCATAAAGAACGTCATTTTCAATATAGGCATGAAAAGGATTGGCATAGCCTCCTATCCCCTTTTGATTAAAGTTGCAAAGATCTGGATTGTCTTCTGGAAATACTTCCCATCTAGAGGTTTCTTTATTGAAGCTATAAGCGATGATAGTACCATCTGATTCAGCAGCATACAATTTGCCTTCTTGCTCAATGAGGAAAGGGTTTATGTTTAACTTCCATCCACATCCAAAATCTCCAAGCAGAGGATTTTGACTGTTATAGTTGCGTCGTATTTCTATGGGAAAGGCTCCTGGTAAAGAAAGATCAACTTCATCAACGTAAAAGGCCCCGGTGACTACATCGACAGGATCACCAACGGCATTCCAGAAAGATTTATGCTCTAGCCTGACATCTGGGATCCATTTTGTTGTGCCTGGAGATGAAAGAATGGGAGAAATGAGCCCTGTTCCTTGAAAAGGTACTTGTAATGTATAGCTGTTACTGATGGGAACAAGCTGCCAATCTCTAATGGCAGAAGGAGTAAAATAGCTAGGTGGCAAGGGAGAGCCTAATCCTCCATGAAGTAAGAAATTGTTGTGAGAGATCAAAGCATATTGCGTATAAGGGTATAGGATAAGGGTTCCTATTTCTTTATAGGTACCATCTTGACTTAGGGTAATACCTGGAGTCATATAAGCATAAGCCCAATTGCTATAAAATGTGTCAGAATTGAAAAGGGTTTTAATAGCATGCCATTGTCCAGGAGATGTGGCTTTTATATCGCGGAGATTTACCTCTTTTAAATGAGAAAAATAAAGACTTTGGGCAGCTTCTGGTAATTTATCTGCTATTTCAAAAATGGAGGGAGTAAAACTTAAGAATCCTTCTTTTGTCTTTCCTTTTTTCTGCTGCTGCTGATGGGCAAGCTGCAAAAGCTTAACAGTAGAAATGGGATAAGGGTCTTTAAAAACCTCACGTAAAATCTGATGCTCGTTCGAAGAAGAATCAACGATTTTAAGGGCTTCAAATTGCATTCTTGCCGTGTGGGTCTCTTGATTCCAGATATGGGGATGAAGATTAAAGATTGCTTGAGAATTCATGCAAAACATATCAACTTGAGGCATCATCAAGTCTTGCTCTGCATTATCGGATGATAACTTTACAAGCCCAAAAGTAAATACGGTTGTAGGATTGACTTTGTGAAGAGCTGCTAGGAGCTCTTCTGCTCGAGCGCATTTTTCAAAATAGGAGGCACCTACAAAGGACAGAAGAGCATGTAGACGTTTTCTCTCTGCTTTTTCTGAGGAAAATTGCTGGTGAAATTGCAGTGTCTTCTTTGGGCTTACGCTTCCAGAATGAAAACAAAGAGCTGCGGTTGTGCCTTTAGCCATAGAAAGACTTTGAATAGCATGATTACCATCAGATCCTATAGGAATAGTATAACTGATTTTAACATTGATTTGATGATCTGTTGGATCTAGATCCAAAAAGCGCTCCTCAGACTCCCCTATTAGCTGCACATGGAGACGATGATTATTGGCTTCCTTAAGTGAAAACCAAAGGGTAATGGTAGAACAGTTCAAGCTTGCAAGAGACAGAGTCTGTGATAAGTATTTCTGTGGATTGCTCTGAGAAAAGATTTCTACTACAACAGAGGCAAAGAGCTCTGGTCTGTTATCTAAAAAATCAAAAATTTGATACTTTCCCTTAATTTTGGGACGTGGGAAATCACTCCACGAAGCAAATTGTTTTTTAAATAAAGTGCGATGGATACCCATATCGGCTAAAGAAAGTCCCTGTTTTCTAAGCTCTTCTTCAACAAAGCGGGAAAAAAGCACAGCGGCCGTGTCATCTTTATCAGGCCCAATATGCTTTAAAATTCTTTCATCACTTTTCAAATAGCGTAAAATCCAGCGATCCGCGCTTGCATATTCTTCTGGCATGAAATTGTACAAATCATAGCCTTCGCTAATCTGTGTTTCTTTCATCCAAGGAAAGAGGGAAACGACTTCTTTTCCATCAGAAAAAATAACCCATGGATATTGAAGAAGGGCTTCTTGCTGCTCATTGGAAAGTCTTGTAAAAAGCATTTTCTCAACAAATGCTTTAGGAAGAGGGTAAGGATCTCCCATAACATAGCTTGCTTGGTATCCTGCTTTTCGTAAAAGGTAGACAAGAAGTTGGCATTGTTCCCAAGCAGAGCCTGCTTGCTCTAGATAGGTCATATAAGGGTTTCTCTGAATGCCGGGGGCTTGAAGAATTCCATTTTCTTCTCGTAAAAAGGGATCTACAAGAGCTATTTCATGATAGACATATTGAGCTAGCAACAAAGGGTCCCCTTTGAGATCTTCTACAAGTTGATCAAGGACTGGAAAAGAGAGAGAATCTATCTGTTGCTTACTAACTTCACTTTTATCAATAGTTAAAGAAGGGTGGGTTTTTCCAATAGGTCTATCTGCATTTGGCGGAGATGGCTTGAGAAGAGCTCCTAATTGCCAAGGAGGAGGCTCTAAAAGATTGCATTCATAAAGAGGTTCTTCTTCATCTAAAGAGATAGATAACTGGTAGCCAGAATGAGAGCTTTTTTGTGCAATAATTAGGGAAAAATTGCAATGGGGATCGCAGATAAAGTTTAGACGCAAGTCGATTCCAAATTCA
Organism: Candidatus Rhabdochlamydia sp. T3358; assembly: GCF_901000775.1. Lineage (GTDB taxonomy): Bacteria > Chlamydiota > Chlamydiia > Chlamydiales > Rhabdochlamydiaceae > Rhabdochlamydia. Next base: position 39,818 of record NZ_CAAJGQ010000037.1, on the reverse strand, counting down.
CTCTTTAGCTTTGTCTCTGGAATGAAAACCAGTCCATCTGTTGTGAGGTAACGCTCCCAACTCATGGTATTTTTAAGAGGAAGGGTTATTTTCTCTTCATAGAGAACTTCCCCTTTTTTGCAGACTTTAACAAGCAGATGAGAAACGGGTGTATTACTTTGCACTAAAAAACGATAAAATTGTTCTGTATAGAGAGTAAATTTCTTCTTCTTTCCTGTCTGCCCATCCAAAGCAATAGCAAAGGGTCGAGATGCATTCTGCAATGTTTGATGGAGAACACTAGGTTTTAAGCTTACATTGTTCTTAAAGAAAATCTCTCTTCTCTTGTCTTCTTTTGCTCTAAATTCTTCCGTTGATAGCAGGGGAGCGCTTTCTGTTAAGCGACTGCTATCGGCCTCTTTCTCAAAAAGGGCAATACAGTTTTTTAGCTGTGAAAGCTCTTCTTGAAAAAGATGCTCTTCGTCGTTTAAACCGCTCTCTATGAGCTGCTCTAAAATGGGCACCGCTTGTTTTTGTAATTCGTAAGAGCTGCGCTTTAGTCCTTTTTCTTCAAAAAGCCTGCTGTCTTCTTTAAGGGTTGACACTTGATTTTTTAAGGCTATTTTTTGAGCAATGACAGATGCAGGCCACTGGGCCGCTTCTTTTTTATGTTTATCAGCCATCTGCTGATAGGTTTGCACAACCTGCTTTAAAGTATCTTTATCTGCCTCATAAGAAAAAGACTCAATAAGAGTAAGGGCTTCTTCTGCAATCATTGCAGCTTGCTCGTAGAGCTGAGCTGCCTCATTAAGAGATGCAACCACTGTATCGATATTATTCAGGTTTCTTGGACAATCTTGACTTTTGGTATTTGCAAGAGCTGCTTTTTGTCCACTCTCTTGGTAGAGAACATGAGCTTTGTTTATAGCACTATTTGAGCGAATTTGATGAATAGCCGTTTGTATGTGATCGATTTCAGCGTTGATGTTGTCTTTATTTTGCTTACATGCTTTTTTTAACTGAACACGCCACTTCTCTTTTCTCTCTGATTTAGATCGAGTTGCCATATCTTTTAAAATATAGTCATACCGCTCTCTAGCTCGTCTACAACAGGCCATAGCTTCATCTAGAATATAAATGCCAGATTCTTTATCTTTTGACTCAAGTCTTTTGAAATCTTCGATCAGTTCATTATGTCGATTCCATTCAAAAAACCCTTTATTATAGACCTTTGTGCATTTTTCTTGATTGCTTTTTGCATAAATAAGGGTAGGAACCAGGAATAGTAGTAGAAAGAAATATCTCATGAAGACTCTAGGGGAGTTACTTCTAAAAGGCGCAGTAACTATATCTTTTAGATCAATCTGAGGCATTATTCCCACTTCTTTACAATCTGAAGGGGCAAATCATACGCAAAATAAATTTACATTAAAGAAGAAAGTTTAAATATCTATAAAAAATCTCTAAAAGAAAGCTTCAAGGCCTTGGATGATAACTCTGAAAGGCTTCTATGACATGCTTATTGCTCAAGTGTGTATAACGGTCTGTTGTTGCAATGCTACTATGCCCTAACAATTCTTGAATAACACGCAAATCAGCCCCATTTTCTAATAGATGAGTAGCAAAAGAATGCCGCAGTGTATGTGGTGAAATAGACTTGGTAATCCCTATTTGCTTTGCATAGGCTTTTAGTTGTTTCCAAATAGAGAAGCGATCAATTCTTTTTTGTTTTGTATTGATAAACAATGCTTCTATCTTTGCATTAGATGGGCGGTAATGGAGCAAATAATAATCTACAGCTTCTAAAGCTGAGCTAGCAACAGGAACGATTCTTTCTTTTTTCCCTTTTCCTATTACACGAATCGTGTGATCGGAGAAATCTTGTATATTTAGCCCACAAATCTCTGAAACACGTAAACCCGAAGCGTATATAACCTGCAGGATTGCTCGATCTCTTGCACCTATCTCGGTATTAAGATCTGGGGCTAATAAGAGTTTTTCTACCTCTGTAAAAGTCAAAATATCGGGTATCAGCTGCCATATTTTAGGCCCGTCAATCGATAACCCAATCTCGTTTTTAATCAACTCCTCTCTATATAAAAAACGTAAAAAAATCTTTACGCTAACCAGCATCCTGCAAACAGAACTACTAGCATATCCTTTTAATTGCAGTTTATGTGCAAAGGCTAATACATCTTCTTCTGTAATTTGCTGTAGACTACTCTGCTTTAAAACCTGAAAGAATCCCTTTAGATCACTAGCATAAGCTTGAAGAGTATGCTGAGAAAGGCCTTTCTCAGAAGAGAGATAACAAAGAAAATCTTGTAGAGCTTGCTGTAACATAGCCACCTTTTACATGACTAGCAATAGAAAAACAAGTCTCGTTAGGCAATTTTTGGCTGATTTTCCAAACGTGAAGAAACATAACAAATAAGTGACAGCCAAATAGCAGCTAAAAGAATGGCTGCGCATTTGACAAAGATGTGTTCTGTTAAAGCATATAGAGCAGTTGAAGTGATAATTCCTACACAGCCTGTAGCAACGAGAACTAGACGATCGTAGAGCCCCTCTTTATTATTTTGCAATGACTGGTATAAGTCATATGCTCCAAGTGCAGAGAAAGCTGCTGTGGGAATTAAGCTTAAAACGGTAGATAAAGTAACAAATGCAGCTCCCGGCATAAAAGAAATAGCAAGTCCTAAAAGTCCAATACTCCCGAGTCCTATTCCCAAATAATTAAACATGATATTTTTATAAGCGGCTTCTTGTACTTTTTTTATTGTAGAACTCATATTAGTGTCGTCCATCTTTTTAATGAGTTCTATACAATTTCTATTAGTCATGCGCTTCATATGAGCTGCTTTATCTGCTTTATTAGTTTCTATTTTAGAAATTCTCCTAGAGAAACGATGCGTTACATATGTGTCTATATTTTTGTAATAAGGCTTTTTAGAGTTTGTAATATCCTCTATCGATTTTTTAGCATACCTTTCTTGAAGCTTTATCTTTAGATCTTCTTGCTGCGGTTTAGATAGACTTATTTGTTCTTGTAGAAACTTTGCAATGGCTTCTTCTTTTTCTTGAGGAGATACATGTTGCAGCTCGCTTAGTCTCCTATCTAATTCTTGTTGAAAACCACGCTGTTCATGCAACTTCATTGATGTAAGCAACAACATAAGAAACACAGCTGAATTACTAAGCACGGTAGTTGTTTTGCTAAGAATTCCTGATGCGATAATAACGGTTTTGAAAGAAGCAATGCTGCTAGATAAACTTAAACCTAAGCTCGAAAAGTATAAAACACCAGACAAGAATTGCATGGCGCTACGAACTTGCTTTACCTCATTTGCTCTTTGACCAGCTATATCATTAATGTCAGCAGAGTTTTTGATATTTACACCTGCTAAATAGAAGTTATTTCCCGCTGAAACAAAGCTTAAGCATTTTACAAAGCTTAAAACAGGAGAATCCTCTCTAGGCAATATCCTTTTACATTGCATAGCTAAATTACCAAGCACAGCTAAAGTGTTTAAAGCTAAATCACTAAAGTTATTACGGTTCTTATAGGGATCAGCTGGTAAAACAAACTGCTTAAGTGTTTCTAATGTTATTAAATGGCTCATATAATTTACCTTTTTATAACTAAACTATAACACAAAATCAAATAAAAACCTATTAAACAAAGGATATTAATAATAAATTAATATTAAGAATATATTAAAATTAACTGTTTCGTTCTAAACGCTTCGCAGAAGATAAAGGTTTTGCTAAGATTTTTTGAGAAATATTACTTACTTCGCGCAGCTGACTTAAGCCGTTATTTTTTCTATGCACAACATACTTAAGATCTTTTTCATATTGCTCTTTTACCTGCGAATTTTTTAAAACCCGGTTTAAATCAGTTTCTAAATCGTTTAAAAGCTTTTCCTTTTTTGAACCTTTTTTAATTAAAGAGCGTGTGCTTTTGGCTTCTTCATATACACTTTGAATCTCTAAAGCTAGTTTACGGTCTTCTTTTGAACCTGAGATCAACCACTGATTCCAAAAATGTTTTGAGGTCTTTTTAAGAGCCGAAACTTTATTTCCTAGGGAACAATTACTAGGAAAATCTTGCTGCGCATAGTGCTGACGAATGGCCATGCGTAAATCTTTAGGTAGCTTTTTAAATAAATTATGCACGTCTTGATCCCATTGTTTCTTATTGGAAAGAAAGTCCTGAAATATCTCTAAAGAAGGGTGGTCTTTTTTCCAAAGAACATCTTTTTGAGTCAATAGGTAGTAATAATATCCTAGAAATCCTTCGCCAAGAGCACCTATACCTAAAGAGATTCCTAATTGGACAAAGGATAAACCAAAGCCTAGTGTTATTCCCGTGAGCGCAATTAAAGATATTCCAAGCAGTATGGCGATTGTAATAACCATCCCCTTGTCATATTTACCACAAGAAGTATCTGATAGGTTTTTTTTAGCAAGGTATGCTTTGGATCCTATTGATAGGGTTGTGATTAAAAAAGATAAGGCAGAAAGCGCAATACCAATACCAAGTGGCAAAGTTAGCACTCCAACCACAGATAGAATAGCACCTAGTAAGTTAATGATGAGAAGAGCTGTGTGAACCTTTTTTGTTTTAGTATTTTCTACACGCACACGTCCTATTAATTCTTGCAACTCTTTTTTAGCATTTTCTTGTACTTTAGAATCTCCATTATTGACTCTTTCTAATAACCCTCTTCTATAAGCCTTATCAACTGCTTGGGCAACAGGAAGACTCGCTGTCTCTTTAAGCTGCACCCATTGACGCGTCTTAACCTTATGTTGGTCAATCAGAAGACCCAGCGCTTCTAAAGGAGTAAATTCCCAATAGTCTTTATCATTTAGACCTAATAATTCATGAACTTCATTTGAGCCATCTTGTACTTGCAAAATTTGTAAAAGATCATCTAGATCAGAGGACTGTATTTGTGTATTTTTCAGACCTTCTAGTGCAAACTTTTGTGTTTTTTGTTTAAAATGTTGTTTTTTAAGCTCTTGATCTTTAGGGTCTAATGTGCTCCAAGCTGCTTGTAATTGCTCTAAATGACTAGAAATGGGTGTATTTTGAATAAGCGCCTTTAGAGCTAGAGCATCATCTTGTTTAAGAAGATCGCTAAGATTTTGATCTTGAGCTAATTGATAACTATTTTGCACAGCGGCTAAACCATATAAAGCTCCAAATATCAGTGTATTTGTATAATTTAGAACATTATTTGCTGTTGATAGAGAAGAAGAGCTGGTGATTTCTTTGGCTATAGAGGTACATAAGTATCCAGTGAATGTGCTATATCCTACAATTCGGGCCTGTGTATTAACTAAATCTACAGCTTTTTCCAGCCTGCTTGGAGATATTTCACCTTCTTTAGAAGACAGTGCATTTGCAAAGACTTTTAGACAGCCCGAAGCATCAAAGACTTGGGTTTCGTCTTTTTTCAGTAAAAGAGCTGGGTTTTGTACAAAAATATCCTTTGGGATAGCCATAGCTTTATACTCTATAATTAATTCTGCTTCTATTTTATCAAAAAAATATTAAGATTAATTAAATAACAATATTTAAACAGTTAAAAACAATTGATTTAATTAAAGAATTAGTTAATTTGCAAAAATAAATATTTGTTTAGAATAATTTGATTGAATAGTTAAGTCTATCTCTAGAGGCCAAGAACCTATACATTTCTGAAAAATCTGGAGTAGTGCTTTCTAAAAAGCAAAGAAATTTGCTATGTTAGTTTTTTAAGAAGCTTTTTGGAGATATCTATTATGCCACGAGCACTTTTTCTTGTTTTAGCCCTTGTTACAGGTTGTAATTTGAACCTAATTCCTCTAGAAGATCATAAACAACAAACACAAGCAGCCCTAAAGCCTGTTGTTGCAATTGCTCCTGTCATTGATAGTACAGAAGAAGATAGTATTTGGAGCCTGTCTGATGAATTCACTTATTGCATTAATCACCAACTTGCGCAAAAAAACCATCTTTCTTTAATGGATCTTGACAAAACTCTCGTTTTAAGCCAAAACCCTTTTGGACAAGATGTTAGCTGGATTAAAAAGGTATTTTCCCATCATGGGTTTGTAGTGTTTCTCGAACTGGTAGAACATAACGAAGTAGCAAGGCAAGATGATAAAAAAACCATTGATTCTAAAAAGTGCTCTGCTGAGCTTTTAATGACCATGCGTGTGCGTGTTTTTGATTTGCGAAAAGATGAGCCTAAAGTAGTTTTGCAGGAGTTAGTACATGAATCTCATTTCATTCCTAGACCCTTTACACGCAGTAATTTTCAACAAGAAAAATGGGGCCATGAAATGTTTATAATCTCTCCAATGGGACTTGCACATTCACAATTTATCAAACACATCTGTAATCGTCTTGAAGACTATGTTCTTTTAGCAGCTCATAACGATTAAAAAGGGCTATTGATGTTAACTTCTTCCATAAGCGGCGACTATTTGACAGCGATCCTGTTATTTGGAACCATTGGATTATTTACCCTATTTATTGCTAAGTCACGTGGATTTTTTCATGATCGATCTCATACAAATGTTCCTTTTTCTTTAGCACAGCTTTTAGGCGTTTTTGCAGTCTATTTATGTATGACCCTCTTAGGACTACCGATTTTAATTACTTTATCCAAGCTTATCTATCCACTAATAGAACCAGAAACCCCCTTTCCTCTGTTTATATTAAGTTGGCTACAACTTTTTATCATAACAGTTACCTTCTTCTTAATTAGAGCTGTTTTATCTAGCCAAAATAAAACTATTTGGAGGCATATTTGGAAAAAGCCAAGTTGCAGCCAATCTTTAGCGCAAGATATAGGAATGGGGATATTAACATGGATAATTAGTTTTCCCGTTGTTATTGCGGTTGGCCAGCTATTTGACTTTATCCTTTATCTTTTTTTTCACTTAGAAACCTATGAACAAGTAGCTGTACGTTACCTAAAAAAATCTATCTACTCACCTTCTCAACTTATACCCGCTTTGATTATGATCACACTTGCTGCTCCCATTATTGAAGAGCTGCTTTTTCGAGGATGCTTACAATCTTATTTAAAAAGATATATGAAAAAAAGCTTGGCAATTGTCTTTTCTTCTATTTGTTTTTCTGCATTTCATTTTTCATTTAGTCAAGGAATTGGCAATGTCTCTTTGCTACTCTCTTTATTTGCATTTGCTCTTTTCCTAGGTTTTATCTATGAACGCCAAGGTTCTTTGTTTGCATCGATTAGCCTACATATGACTTTAAACATAGTAAGCGTGGCTCGTATCCTTCTATCCCCTGCAGAATAAAAAAAATATTATCGATTTAAAGGAACAAAGTATGATATGTACCAGAAAAGAAAGAGAGGATCGAGAAAAAATGGCAGCTACTCGCCGTGATGTTCAGAGCTTTGGTATTTCTGATATAGGGCTTTCACGCGCCAATAATGAAGATGCATGGAAAGAAATTCCAGAAAAGCATTTTTATGCTTTAGCAGATGGAATGGGTGGTCATAATGCAGGCGAAATAGCCTCTTATACCGCAGTGGAAAGCGTTTGTTCATCCATTCAAGAACTGCCTAGTATAGAATCAATCCAAGAGCTTTTAAAGCATATGAAAAAAGCTGTCTATCAAGCTAATAAAACAGTCTTACAAAAAGCAAAACAAGCTAAAGAATATAAAGGAATGGGAACTACTCTTTGCTGTTTTATGTTATTTGATGATTACTTGGTCTATGCTCATGTAGGAGACAGCCGGTTGTATCGCATACGCAACCGCATTGAACAATTAACCAAAGATCATAAAATTCGCCATATTCAATGGGGGCAACCATCTGATGGCTCTAAACATACGCGCCCTTTGCTATTCCGCAATGTAATTACACGCGCTATAGGCACTCATATAGAAGTAGAACCAGATGTAGGAAGTTATAGCATACAACCAGGTGATACCTACCTTTTATGTAGCGATGGACTTTCTAATTTAGTCAATGATGAGGCAATGCACAGCATCTTAAAACTTCCCTGCTCTTTGGAGGTAAAAGGAAATCAGCTATTACAAAAAGCTTTAAAAAATGGAGGACATGACAATATCACTTTATTGTTAGTAAATATTCTATGATTAGCACTGCTATTTACCTAGACAATAATGCAACTACTCCACTTGCACAAGAATCTTTAGATGCTCTCATCAAAGAGAGCACAGCACCTGTAGGAAATCCTTCTTCTGTCCATCGCTTTGGGCAAGCGGCTAAAAAAAGGTTACAAGGTTATAGAGATACCATTGCCACTTACCTCGCGGTTGCCTCCGACCAGATTGTATTCACATCAGGCGGCACAGAATCCATGAATCTTTTGATCCACGGCATGTTAGAAAATAAGCTAAATGCACACGTCATCACTTCTGATGTAGAACACGCTTGTATTTATAACAACTTGACCATGTTGCAAAAAAGAGGTACTTGTGTGTCTTTTTTACAAGCTGGATTGCATGGTAGTGTCCATCCAGACCAAATTGAAAAAGCAATCCTTCCTTCAACACGCATGATTATCCTCTCAGCTGTAAATAGTGAAACAGGAGTAAAAACCGACATAGATGCGATTGCTCAAATAGCAAAAAAAAACGACATTGCTTTCATAGTTGATGCAGTAGCTCTTCTAGGGAAAGAAACCTTTTCTATTCCTAGCGGTGTTTCGGCTATGGGGTTTTCTGGGCACAAATTACATGCCCCTAAGGGAATAGGTTGTGTTTTTATACGTCCAGAGTTAGAACTATACCCTTTTATTATAGGAGGAAGCCAAGAATCCAATCGACGCTCTGGCACACAAAACTTAAGCGGAATTGCAGCAATGGCAGCTGCAGTAGAGTGCTTATACGAACAGTTACCTTCTGCTACAGAAAAAATGACTGAGCTAAGAGATCAACTAGAAGCTTACCTTATAGAACAAGCAGCTCCTGTCATCATTAATGGCTCTGGGAAGAGAATCTGCAATACAAGCAATCTTTGCTTTCCTGGCGTTCAAGGAGAAGATCTGATCATTGCACTAGATATGAGGGGTATTGCAGTAAGTCATGGGTCTGCTTGTTCATCTGGAGCCTTAGAGCCTTCTCGCATTCTTGTAAATATGGGCATTTCCCACCCATTTGCTCGATCTTCTATTCGGATTTCCCTATCTCGCATGACTACAGAAGAAGAGATCAAATCAGCAAGTTCACTTATTGCTAAAACAATTAAAGACCTTCGTTCTTAAGAAATGGTTTTTACCAATACGGTTTTAATGGCCAAGAAAGAAATCTCTTCTACAATCAATTCAAAGCGATCAATCCGCACACTATCTCCTTGCGAAGGATTGTGGTTTAACGCTTTCACTACTATCTCTCCTAAGGTTTCTGCATTCTGATAGGAAAGGTGCACACCAAATTGTTTATTAAATTCATCAAGACGCATTTGAGCAGGAAAGCTGCGATCTAAAACCACATGAAAAGCATTAGGTAAAATATCAGAAAAAGACTCCCAAATAGAAGATTTTCCAAAGATTTCATGTACAATGGCATCTAAAGTTAAAACTCCTCTAGCTAGACCTTTGCGATCTAGTACAATGGCTAAGCTCTGGTTATTATGACGAAATTGTTTTAAAATATCTAAAATCGATGTAGTTTGAGCAATAAACCAAGGGGATCTTGCGTACTCTTTTACCCGTTTATTTTCAGGAATGCGAAGCAAATCTCTTAAGTAAGCAACCGCAATAATATTTTGTGGATGCCGGTGATAGATAGGTACAAAGACGATTTGTTTGCCTTCTATAAAACGACGCAGCTCTTTTACCGTACAAAAAGCTGGAACAAGCGGTATTTGCGTTAAAGGCTGAGTGATATCTTTAGCTATTTTTGCTTTTAAAGAAAAAATATTTGCTACAATCGTATTTAACTCTTGTTTATTGGAATGATCAGAAGGGCTTTCCCTTTCTTCAATAGCATTTTGTAGCTCTTCACGAGAAAGATAGGCTGTAGAAGAGATAGGATTCCCAATTAAATGATTAATCCATCTACAAAGTAGATCTAAGATAAAGATGATAGGACGCAACAATAAAGAGAAGAAGTATAAAAAAGGCACTCCAAATAACACCATATGCTCTGCATAACGCCTACCTAAGGACATAGGGGTAATCTCTGCAAAAATCAGAACAAGAATGATTTGCGATAGAGGAGCAAAATCAGGGCTTAAACCAATAGAATCGTAAAAACGACGCGAGCACTCCGAGCCAAAAAACAAAGCGGTATTTACTCCAATAAGTGTTGTTCCAAATAAAAGAGCGGGGTGATTTAGCAAATAATTTAACCAAAGAGCACTTTTTTTCTTCTTACTCACATAGTATTGCAAGCGTACTTTATTAAAAGAAACGCAAGCCATTTCCGTCATAGAAAAAAAACCTTGTACAACTAAAGAAAGAAGAGTAAAGCAAAGAAAAGCTTTCCAAGATTGCATTAAGAGCTTCCTTTTGAAGAAGATATCTTTAATTGCCTTACGTATATACGACGTACACGTTTATGATCTGAGGCTAATACATGAAATAAAAAGCCATGGGCTGTGTGTTTAAACCCCGCTTTTGGGATGTCTCCTATTTGCTCTGTTAACCACCCCCCTAGAGTAATCATATTATTCATACTCGGCAGAGCTATCCCAAAAATCTTTTCAAACTCAGAGAGTTCTAGTTTGCCACTTGCAATAATAATCCCCTTGCCAGATGAAGTGTAATCCGCTTTTTCATCTCGTGCATCTGCAATCTCTCCAACAACTGTTTCTACTAAATCCTCTAAAGCAATTAAACCCGATACAGACCCATACTCATCAACTACTAAAGCTAAAAGCTCTTGCCTATCAAGCATTTGCCTTAAAAGTATAGGAGCTGAAGTCATTTCAGGAACAAAAAATGGTTTTTGTAAAATAGCTATCATATCTTTTGGTTGCTGTAGTTTTTCCTTATGTAAAAAATAGATTTGGCTGGTCATAATGCCAATCACAGAATCGAGGTTCTTTTGACAAACAGGAACTCGCGAACATTGCTGGTCCACAAACATACGCACAAGCTTTGCCAAGGGCTCTTCTAAATCAAAGAACAGGATGTCCGCCCTTGGTCTCATCAATTCTTTGACCTGAGATTCACTTAATTGCAAATAGCCTTGTATAAGTTCTGCTTCTTCTTCATTTAGCACTCCTAATTGACGAGATGCCTTTAAAGCATATTCTAATTCATCAACTGAGATATCAGGCTCTTTTTTCAAGAAAAAAAACAATAATCTCATCAAAAATTGCGTAATAGCTACTAAAACTTTTCTAACCGGCAAAAAAAAGTTTTGCAGTCGATAGATATAAGGAGCTACCCGATAAGAAATCACATCATTATTAGCAAGACCTATCGATTTAGGGATCATTTCACCAAATACCAAAGTCAATACAAGTGGCAGGCCAATATGTAAAATCCATGCAGAAAAAGCCCCAAATAAACTAGATATTACATTTTGAAATAAAATATTGGTAATTACATTCAATACCAGAATTGTAATGATTAAATCACGAGGGGAAGAGAGCAGATGAGCAACTAACTGTTTACGCCGATCTAGATCTGCTCTAAAGACCTTGACCTTCATTGAAGATAAAGAAAATAATGCCACTTCTGAGCAGGAAAAAAAAGCAGAAGAGAGAAGAAGCAAAACCAATAGAAAAACAGCAAAGGCTAATCCCAAAGAATCACTCATCTCTTGTAAAATAGACTTTTAATTGCCCCTCAGGAACTAACCCTAAGCCCTTCATCAATGTTAACTCAATCCATGCTGGGTCCCTTTGAGAGTTAATTTGCAACTTTAAATCTTCTTTTTCTTCCAGTAAAAATTTTTCCTCAGATTGAAGAGCGTATAATTGACATTTAAGCACCTCTAATACCTGCTTTTTTTTTTTCATGGCACGTAAATACATAAAGCAACAGCACAGCATACACAATAATACCCATCCATATTGAAAAAAAGCATTTTTTCTAAGAATGGGTTTATGGGTTTTATTCTTAAGTGATCGCATATAAATAGCAAAAGTCCTCTAAAATTTAATACTTAGAGTATCTGTTCTTTTTTTTCTACTTTAAGCCACAGGCAAGGTAATCCCTTTCTGTTTCATATATTTCCCATCCCGATCTCTATAAGAGACTAAGCACTCTTCTGAGCTTTGATAAAATAAAACCTGAGCTAACCCTTCATTTGCATAAATTTTGGCAGGAAGAGGTGTAGTATTAGAAATCTCTAAAGTCACATATCCTTCCCATTCAGGCTCAAAAGGCGTTACATTCACAATAATGCCGCAGCGCGCATAAGTAGACTTGCCCACACAAACCGCAAGTACATTTCTTGGGATCCGAAATTTCTCTACGCTACGAGCAAGCGCAAAAGAATTAGGAGGGATCATACATTCTTCTGCTTCTATAGGAACAAAAGAATCTTCGCTAAAGTTTTTTGGGTCTACGATACAGTTATATATATTTGTAAAAATTTTAAATTGCCTGGCCACTCTTAAATCATAGCCATAGCTTGAAAGCCCAAAACTAATCACTTTTTTTCCTTCTACATAGCGCACTTGCTCTTTTACAAAAGGATCGATCATTTCATGTTCTTCTGCCATGTAACGAATCCAACGATCTGATTGTAGAGTCATATTGATTTTCTCTCCTTGAGTTTGAGGTTATAGACTAATAAATTTACTCTTCTTAAAAGAGATAGGTATAGCGTGTGAATTCGATTTCTTGCTAGAGTTTTCATTAGTTACTGATCACAAGGTTCAAATTATGCCCGATAGCTTTACCCATTCATCTTGGAATAAAAAGGATGATTCTGCTGAGATTCCATTAAGACCGCAAGCCTTATCGGAATTTGTGGGACAAGATACAATCGTTAAACGTCTAGAAGTATCTATCTTAGCAGCTAAGCAAAGAAATGAACCTCTTGGGCATTGCCTTTTTCACGGCCCTCCTGGCTTAGGCAAAACCACCTTAGGAACTATTTTATCCAAAGCCATGCAAACAGACCTTGTACTTACCTCAGGCCCTTCCATTGAAAAAGCAGGTGATTTAGCAGGTATTTTAACAAATCTAAAAGAGGGCGATATTTTATTTATTGATGAAATTCATCGGTTAAATAGAGCAATTGAAGAGTACCTTTATGCTGCTATGGAGGATTTTTTTCTGGATTTAATGATTGATTCTGGCCCTGCTGCTCGCAGCATTCAAGTAAAACTTAATCGCTTTACTCTAGTAGGAGCTACTACCCGTGTTGGGCTTTTAAGCAGCCCTATGCGCTCTCGTTTCACTCTAAACTTCAGACTAAATTATTATTGTTTTACATTCTTAGAGAAAATTATTATGCGTACAGGACAAATTTTAGGAATATCTCTTACAAAAGAAGCTTGTTTATCCATTGCAAGACGCGCAAGAGGAACACCTAGAATTGCTAATAACCTCTTAAAATGGGTTCGTGATTTTGCACAAATTAAAGGTTTTAGCAAAATTGATGAGTCTCTTGCAAATGAGGCATTAAATATGTTAGAAATTGACGAACTAGGCTTAGATGAGATGGATAAAAAAATCCTGTCTACTTTAATTGATTATTACCAAGGAGGACCTGTTGGTATTAGTACAATAGCTGCAGCTCTTTCTGAAGAAATTCACACCCTAGAGGAAGTATATGAGCCTTATTTAATTACTCAAGGACTTTTAAAGCGCACGCCAAGAGGTCGAGAAGCTACCACGTTGGCTTATGAACATCTTAAAATTCCTTTTAAAACTTGATGGAGATCTTGTATGAAGCTACTGCTTACTTTTGTAACACTTTCATTAACGACTCATAGCTTATGCTATAGTAAAGAAGCGTCTGTAAATACACAGACCCTAAGTGATATCTCTAAGAAATACAAACCTCAAACGATTAAAATCTTACTTCATAAAGACCTACCCCTAGCTTTTTTGGAGGCTAAAGGCCGCTATTTCGTTTATAATCCTCAAAATGATTTCCTACTTGCAAGTGGCATTTATTCTAAAAAACAACCCGTTCTCTCTCAAGGAGCAGGACTAAAATGGGGAGAGCTCTTTCCTGGAATTTCTCAAATTCGCCTTGTTCCAGCAGATCCTCAAAGCAGCATATTGGTTAATGGGATTGAATATAAAGGCTGCGTAGAAATATATGATATAAAAGGCAAACTTCATATTATTAATGAGATTGATATTGAAAATTACCTAAAATGTGTACTTTCTTTTCAAACCTTTTCTGAGGTAGATGAAGAAGTCATGGATGCCCTAGCCATTATTGCACGAACTAAAGCCTATTATTTAGCAAATAAAGATCCTCTCTTGCATTGGCATGTTACTAGCTCAGAAATTGATTACCAAGGTAGCTCTCTTACTTGTCAAAACCCTCACATTCCGGCTTGTATCTTTCGCACACGCAATATGATTCTTACCTATCAATCAGCCCCATTTGAAGCTTCTTGGACAGAAGATAGTGCAGGAAAAACGGCTTCTTTCTCTAGCATTTTTCGTAAAAACGTCACCACTCCCTCAGGAGTTGATTCCCCTATTGCATCCGCACAAAGAGAGAATCACAATTGGTCTTTTACCATCTCAAAACAACAACTAGCACGTCTACTAGATGTTAAAAATATACAAGCATTAGATCTTTATCAAGATGCAGACTCGCATAAGGTTTATGCTATTCGTTACAAAGATGACAATGAGCTAAAACAGATGGACTTCTTTACCCTACAGAAAAAATTAGGTACAAAGCTCAAAAGCAATGACTTTACCATTGATGTAGATGAAAAAACAGTACACTTTACAGGTCACGGAAAAGGACACGGCGTTGGATTATGTCTATTTAGCGCTATCTGTATGGCAAAAAATGCAAAAAAAACCCCTGAGATTTTAAGTCATTTTTTTCCTAATACCAAGTTAGAACACGTGGAAAGACTCTAAAGAACTTCCAAAGCATCAAGAGCAAAGGATAGAGTAATCATTGCTATTCATATTCCTGGAAAAATGGGGACTTATTGTTATGATGGACGCCCTTATATTCGATACGGACCCTATGCCCCGCGGAGAATATGAGAAGCGTATTTTAAATAAATTTCATGCTCATCGCCGGTGGGAAAACGAATTAGCTCCTAAGTGGGTATCAGCCAAAGATCTAGACGAGGAAGAGATTCAAGCGACTCTTCAAAATGCCGTAAAATTAGGACGAATGAAAAATCCTACTTACACTGATTCAGAATCTATTCTCCGTGGATTAGGTCTTTTTGATGATGGACACCTTATTAATGCTGCTATTGCATTATATGGCAAAAGTGAAAAGCTTTTTTCAAGTTACCCTCAGTTAGCTCTTAGACTTGCTCGTTTTAGAGGCTCAGATCGATTAACTGGTTTCATGGATAATCTTGATTATTGGGGCATAAGCATATTTCTGGAGGATTGAAAAAAGCAATTTGTAACCTACTTGAAAAGGGAATAATTACTTATACCATTCCTGAAAAATTTAATAGCAGACTGCAGAAATACAAATTGAAGAAAAACTAGAAGAATAGGTCCTTTTTTTTCTCATATATAACATTTTTAAAGTTGCTCAGAATTTCAACTTAATGCTACGATGCTTCTTGCCGGGGATCTTTTGGAACTGCAGAGTCTGAACTAGGTCAGAACTGGAAAGTAGCAGCCTTAAGGAATTTCTGTTGTGCTAGAAATTAATCTCCGGCATTTATTTAAAAAGTAAAAGCCATCCCACCAGATACAGCTTGAAAGATCGTCTTACTGTCATGATGTATGCAACTTCTTCTCTGAGATATCTGCTCTGGCGCTGTTCCAATACCATATAAAAAGATCATTTGATACCCCACATAAAACTTTATCCATGAAGCTGGAGTCCAGCCTGCTTGCGCAGAAACTTCAGTAAAAAGCCCTGCCCTTACTCGCTCTTTCTTGCTTTGTAGAGACTTTTCCAATCTTAAATTGTTCGCCATACCACCTGCTTTGGCAGCTATGTTCCAATAGGTGACATCTGTTGGATTAGATTGCAAAAGACAGCCTAATTGCAATCCAAACATCTCATTACGCATATTTACAAAATAAGGGTTCACAATAGCATTAGTGATGGATAGAAGCTTTAACTTCTCTTCCAGGCGAAAGTAGTGAAAGCCAAACAAGGTAGCAAAGGAAAAGTAATTTTGTGCTCTTGGAGTTAAATAATACCAATAATTTGCTTCTCCTGCACAAAAAGCCACACGATATTTTTCTCTAACCAGATCAGCTACTGGGAAACTAGCAGCATTTTGCTTTAAAGGTATAAGCAGATCTTGATTGCCAGAAACCGATTTATTAAAACCCCAAGAATTAACATGTAAGTAGTTAAATTCCAAACTGTTGGTGCAGTCAGCTGTATAAATAACCCCTACGCGATAACCCGGTTTAAAATCAAACTTACGCACATTAGACAAAGCACTTGTCTCAGTAGTTGTGTTTCTAACAAGTGTTGTTTTCTCTATGTCATTGCGTTTTAAATAGATATATTCACCGTAAAAGTCTAAATTACTCTCTGCGGAAATAGTAGAGGCATAAGCCAATCCTCCGCAAGCAATACTAATAATCCATTGTTTTCTTTTCATGAGACCCATCTTTTTATAAAAAAATATTTGGTAATATATATCATTTACGCCATATAAACTTAAGCAAAAAAATCCTTTCTTACTGTATTTAATGCACTTACAAGACCTTATAAAGCAAGAAAATGATTCATTCAATTATAAATTAAAAATTTATTAATTTTAAATTAATAAATAAATAATGGTTTTTTTTAAACAAAATAAACAAATACATGATAAAATAGGATATTAAAATGAGAATTTATTATGCCTATTAAGCCATTATCTACAGATTGTCCTAATTATAGGACAATCCCTTCCCTACCTTTCATAGGAAAGATATCCTGTCCTACATTGGTATCTAGCTTTTTTTCTTCTTTTTTTAATCCTTTTAATCCTTATTCCGATGAATCTTCCACGCCCTTAATTCTTTTAAATGAAGAAAATAGAGGGATCATTAATCAAATAATAAACTTCGGCAAGACCTTAGAACAATATCATCCCGGAAAAATAAGAATATTACTTAATGAGTTTGCAAAAAAATATAAAGAAGCTAAAGAAAACTTAAATCCTTTAAAGGATACACACACAAAGACATTGGAAGAATTTAATAAAAAATATAATAACCTCCTTCGAATAGAATTACCTGTTGAACAAAAGAATAAAATAGAGACGTCTTTTAATAAATTTTCTAAAAAGTTTAAAGCACTCATAAACAGCTATGATACGAACAAGTTGAAAGAGGCTTATGATTTGCTTGATGCATTCAACGAAACTGTGATGCAATCTCATCAACTATATATCGGATTAGATAAAGTAATTAATTATATTGAAAACAAACAATTTCCCAAAGAACAGCTCAACTCTATTATTTTACTAAAAGAGCAGTTTAATTCTAATCTAGAAGATCCAGGTTTTAACCAAGTTACTAAAAAAGCAGCTAACCGTGCAGGGTTACTTGATTTAATTGCAGATGTTAATACTGTTCTTAAAACGTTTCTCCCTAAGAGTAGCTCTAAGACAATCGGTAAGAATGTCTATGTTAAAAACGAATTACTTAAAACAATACTGCAGAAAAGTGAAGAAGTTGTTTCTTTTATGCAAACACATAAGGAAAAGCATAGACAAACCGTATTCAAAAAAATAAGAACCTATCTTGAGGATGATATTTCCTCTTTTGAGGATCTACAAAAAAAGTTAGAGCACTTACCTAATGATAAAAAAGCTCAAGGCTTATTATTAGATCTCAAAAAAATGAGATTCCCCTTTAAAAATGATGCTCCAGGTTCCTCTTGTAATGCTCTAACAGAAAATTTAGGGCTTTTGCTAAAAGAACAACCTTATCTTTTTACTAAGAGAGAGGCAAAAGCTTTGGTCTGTCTTTTAGAGAACTTATCTGTTGTTTCTAATGGAAAGTATTTTAATAAAGAAAATTTACAAAAACAGTTGAATCAATGTAGAGAGATCATTAAAGAGTTAGTGCCAAAAGAAACCATTTTTTCGCAAACGAGCGCAGCTCTTTCTAAACTAGGAATTTCCCTTATAAAGAGGTGCATAACACCTGATGAACATACACGTTTAATAGCTCTCTTAACTAAATTTACCACGAACCTCAAAGTCCCTTTTCAAAATGATGAAAAAGGGAAATTTTTACAGTTAATAGCTGCACTTTCATTTGATCCTAGTCAACCTATACCCGAAGAAAGAGCATCTGCTTTACAACCTCAGAAGTATCTTACCCTGGTAAAGGAAATCGAACAACGTCCTCCTTCTAAAGAAGGGAGTAAATTAGCTATTGAACAAGAACTACAGAAACTAGCAAAGCATGCAACAACTCTTAGCTTTATGATGTTCATTGATAAAACTTTATTTAATCCCACTAGAGACTCTCTATTTTATCGCAATATCATCCAGAAGTCTGAAGAATTGAAAAGCTGTCCTAAACAACTATTCCTTGATGAACTTAAAATGCAGGGATTTTCTACATGGAAAATCGTTGCAGCAAGGGTCTGCTTTTTTGTCACTAAACACTTGAGGATAGAAGACTATCTCCATAAAACCATTTCTCGTGCAATAAGCAACTATTCTGAAATAATTTATCAAAAATTAGATCAAGAATATACTCAAGATCAATTTCATGCTTTGAGCCAGAAAATAGTAGAAAATGCAACGACCTACTTTCACTTATTGGGTTCTGCCATCTTAAATGCTAAAGCAGGTGCTCAAGGATTTCCAAAACCAGAGCAAATCACCACCCTGATTGTAAAGCAGCTTTTATCCTTAAAACCAAATGAAGATGAAGCACCTCTCAAAGATCTCAATCTTCAAGATCTGTATAGTAAATTAGTAGATGACCTTGTGGAAAAATCAGAATCATCTCTATTAAAATGGATTGCATCTTACCTAGATAAACCCGCTCTTATTTCTTCTATTATTGAAACAAGTATAGATTCTCTTCTTAAGCCCGCTAATGAAAATGCGTCTGCATTAGATCTTTTAATCCGTGATGGTCTAAGGGTATCTTATAAAATATTGCAACAATTAGAAGAAGAAAGATCTCAAAAAGCACAAGCACAACCTTCTAATGCTCTTGCACAGCAATTTGCAGAGAAGCTTATGCGCTCTTTTAATGAATACAGAGATGCTCAACAAATAGCTGCTTCTACAGAGATTGCTATTAATACGGCAAACTTCATGAATAAGCTGCAGAAACACTCTCCAAAATTAGAAGGAGTGCTTGATCAACAAATAACAAATTATAAACAGATTCATTATAATACAGCGCTATTATTAGACGCTAAAAAAACTCAAACTTCAAAAGAAGAAAAAGACAGAGAAGCTCTCTTTATTTTACCTGTTTTTCTAGACAAAATAGTAATAACACCTCTAAAAATACTCAGCAATCTTCTTCCTCAGGTGCCTTCAGAGAATATAACACAAGAAAATACTGTATCCATAACTGAAGTACTAAGCGATAAAACAAATACTTTTATAAGAAATAAAGCCAATCATGTAATTAAAGAAAAGGTTACGCTTGCACTTACAAAACTATTAACAACCCCTCCTTCTGAAGAAGCCCTGTATGATTGGATCTATCAAGGCTTAGTGTTAACCAATCAAGCATTGGAGCGTCCTAAAGAAAATAAAGAAAAACAAAATGCTGTAAAAGATGAGATTACAGAACTCTTAAGCGATATTAGTGTCTTTATTGCTAATACAGTGCCTGCAACTGTTCTTAAGGATTTCACGAAGATGGAGCGTTTATCATCAAAGCTATCAGAAAAGATCCCCTATGATGCAGCATCTCTGATTGCCCCTGTAATCCAGGGACGTTTACAGAATATTGTAGACTTAGCAACAGAAAAAGCTTTGTATCAACCAGAGCTTATGGCTCAATTAGGCAGAAGAATCATTTTACCTGTAACTGCAGCTTAAGAGTTTTCCCAGCTCTCAAATTGCAGTTGTAAATGGGCAAGTTTCCTTCTTAAAGCACCTTCTACATCAATTCCTTTACTGTCTGCTGTCATTAAAACATCGATTAAAGAGTTAGCTATTTGCTCTTCTGTATCTAACGGTAGAAGTTCTGATTTGAGTCTAGGAAAACCATTTGCCTTAAGACGGTGTAGAATCTTTTGTGCTCGAGCTAAACTAGGGAGATTTTCTGAAATACCGCTAAGCACCCCTTTAGATTCCGTTTTTTTGATCTTCTGCCAGTTTTCTGCAATCTCTTCTATACTATGCACTTTTAAGTTGTTAAAAACATGAGGATGACGACGGATCAGCTTTTCGTTTATATTTGATAAAATAGAAGTTAGACCAAATCGTTTATCCTTTTCTGCAATTTTAGCACAAAAAAGAAGAGTATAAAGCATATCTCCTAATTCTTCCCTAATCGGTTCGTCTAAATCCAGATCAATAGCTTCTATCACTTCATGCACTTCTTCAAGAAGATAGGGTTGCAAGCTCTTCAAATTTTGCCTGCAAGACCATTCACAGTTATTGATAATTTTATCTATTGTTTCTATCAAATCAGTGAATTCTTTCATAAGAGCCTTGTTAAAATGGGTTTCCTAAAGGATCCTATCATTTTTTCCATGTTTTATTTAAGCTAAATAAAAACCCTTTAAGAGGCTTTATGCAACGACAATTCACAGCAACTGTGTACATTATCAAAGAGGACAAAGTTCTTTTGCTAATGCACCCTAAATTCCACAAATGGCTTCCTCCAGGAGGACACTTAGAAGAGAATGAAACCCCTCATGAATGCGCTTTAAGAGAAGTGTTAGAGGAAACAGGCTTAAAAGTGGGTTTTTACCAAGATGAATATTTTCAAGTATCTCATAAAAATGCCTGTAGCATCCCACGTCCTTTTTTATGCTTATTGGAAGAAATTCCAGCTTGGAATCAGATCCTTGAGCACCAACATATAGATTTTATATTTGTTGGATATCCGATTGAAGAGGGTTTAGTCAAAGAATTCCCTTATCAGTGGTTTTCTAAAGGGCAAGTTTTAGAGCTAAGAGAAGAAGAAATTTTTCCTGATGCTAAGCAAATTATTTGTGAAATATTTAACTCAAATCGCTTCTCTATAAAGGTTTAAATATGCGAGGGCTTTTTATTGCTTCCACTGGTCAGCATATTGGCAAAACCACAGCCTGTTTAGGCCTTTTCTCCGGGCTGCATAAGCTTTTTTCTCCTTTAGGCTATATGAAGCCCATTGGACAACAACACATTACCACAAAGCAAGGTATACAGGTAGATAAAGACGTACTGGTTTTTAAAAAACATTTTGGATTAACCGATTCTTTAGAATCTATGAGCCCTATTTTAATTCCCGCTGGTTTTACTCGTGATTTTTTAGACAAAAAAATCCACATTGATGATTTGCGTAAAAAAATGATCACCTCTTTTAAAACAATCCAAGAAAACAAGCAATTGGTTCTTGTAGAAGGTACCGGGCATTGTGGAGTGGGTTCTATCATCCATTTAAATAACGCTCAAGTAGCCAAAGAGCTAAAACTTCCCCTCATTTTAATCTCTTCAGGAGGTTTGGGCTCTAGCTTTGATGATCTAACACTAAACATTACCCTATGTAATCAATACAAACTATCCATTCTAGGAGTGATTCTTAACCGTGTATTACCTGAAAAACAAGAAATGATTCAGCATTACATGAGAAAAGCACTTAAACGCTGGAATCTTCCTTTATTAGGATGTATTCCTTTTGATCCTTTTTTAAGTACTTTTTCGATGGGTGATTTTGAGTTGTTATTTCAAACCCCTATTATTACGGGGTCTAATTATAGGTTTCGCCATTTTGATCGTATTCGATTAGTTGCAACCTCCGTGGAAAGCTACCGCGAAATGATTTTACCCAACCAACTCATTATTACACCGTCTAATCGTGAAGATATTATTTTAGCTACGCTTAATAAGCATTTAGAATTACTAGATATCCATAAAGAAGGTCTTTGTGCAGGAATGATTTTAACAGGAGATTTCGCTCCCCGCCATTATTTAATAGAGCAATTAGCAAAAGCTGATATTCCCGTTCTTTATACGCCTTTACACAGTTACACAGCGATGCAAAAAATTTCTGCTTTCACTGCAAAAATTTCGACAGAAGATACCGATAAGATTAAAGAAGCCCTTTCTATTGCAGAGAGTCATATTGATTTTTCTTTATTGCAATCTGCTCTTAATGGTAGCTAACCATTCAAAGCAAGCATTGATTAAATGACTGGAATCAAGATTTTTTAAACAAGCCCCTGTAGCACATTTTCTTAAAAGAGGACAGCGAGACCAAAACTGCATCCCATAAGGGCAACTACCCTGCACAGAAAAATGTTGTTGCCCGATCGGGCGATAGCGATCTGCCAACGAAGGTCCAAATATGCTAAAAGAAGGAGTGTTAGTTGTTGCGCATAAATGAAGAGCCGCTGAATCTACACAAATCACTCCATCCATTTCGCTCATTAAATTCTGCCATAAAGGCAAACTCAATTCTCCTATACTCAGAGATTGAGCTTTAAACCTTTGAACCATATAATCGGCTTGTTGCTTTTCTAATTTAGTATGGTATACAAAGAAGAAACATACGGAATATTGCGTGCTAATTTGAGTGAGCAAAGAACATAATGTCTCTACTTGTATCTCTTTATTTGGCCAACGAGAATGCGCTGCTATCATTAGGCGCATTGGTGCTTTAAAAGATCTATTTGCTAATAGCGCTTCTAGTCTATTTTTTTCTAAGAATGTTAAATTCATAGAAATTGGTTGCGGAAAAAAAACCGCATCATCGTTAAAATAACGCTGAATCAATTGCAAATATTTCATTTGCGCATTGAGCGTTTTAGCAAGGGCTATTTTTTTTGTAGTGACTAAAAGGTTGATTCTTTCTTGTACGTGAGTAGAGTCAAAACCGACTTTTTCTTTAGCCCTTGCTAAGAGGGTTACACAAGCGGATTTGGTGTTTCCTTGTAAATCGAATAATAAATCGTATTTTTTAGAACGCAGGTTTTTCAGAGTGCTTAGAAAATTTCTCCAAGCACTTAAAGAAGAGCGCCAAGCTTTAGTATTGATTACGATAATATGAGAAAGCAAAGGTGAGGCTTCTAATAAAGAAGCATTTGGTTCTTCTACTACCCAATCAATCGTTGCTTCTGGAAATCGAGCACGTAAATATTGCAGCGTTGGCAATGTTTGAATAACATCTCCAATGGAAGAGGTTTTAACTAAAAGAATAGAAAAAGATGAGCTTTGCATATCAAAACAGAATATCCTTCAGTAAAATATAGCCAAAGTAAAAAAATCATGATAAAATTAAAAATTTATTTTATGTGAGTATATAAACAATGAAATATATAGGATCTTCACGACAACCAACAGCACTCTATTGCATCGCTTTAACAGAAATTTGTAGGCGCATTGCCTTTGGAGCTATTGCTTATTTATTTTTCTTGTATATTGCCGATTTTCAATATTTTACAGAACATGCTTCTGGTCAAATAGGAACTGTATTTCTATCAATTACTATTTTTCTACCCATATTAGGTGGATTTATAGTAGAGCGTATTCAGTATCGTCTATCTGTTATTTGGGGTGTTTTATTAAATGCAATAGGCTGTTTTCTGATTTTAACTAGCTCTTTACCTTTTTTATTTATTGCTCTTGTTTTGGTAGCTTTTGGAAATGCTTTATTTCAACCAGGTAGCTATGCTCTTTTAGGTACATTCTATCAACAAAAGCCTCACTTAAGAGATGCCGGCTTTTCCATTTACTATGCACTCATAAGCTTAGGGCCGCTTTTTGCGTTTTGGATTTTAAACTCTTTAGCCGACTTAAAAAACTTGCATGCAGCTTTTGCAATAGCAGGCAGCATTGGGTTAATTGGTTTAATCCCATTAGGTATAGCTTTAAAACAATATAATAGGCTTAAACTCCAGGCAGCAGAAAATGCTTTTTCTCCTCTTCACAAGCAAGAAAAAGATAGAATTTGGGTAGCGGTTATTCTGATCCTATTTTCCATTATCTTTTGGATAGCTCAAGATTTAAGCCACACGGCTCTAAATCCACTATTAGTTGAATATAGTCCTACTATAGCTAAAATTCTTCCCTTTGATATGCAGCTTTTTTCTATACAGAGCTTATACTTCATCTTAATTGCACTCGTTCTAGCAAAAATCTATCTTTTTTCTTATAAAAAACGCTCTTATAGCAATGCTATCTTAAAAATTTCTCTAGCTTTTTTTATCTTGAGCATTTGCTTTGCCATGCTTACTTTAGATAGTTTTGAGTTGAATTTCGGTGCATTTGTAACAAGTTCGGTATTTACCGTATATTTTTTCGTTGTCCTAGCAGAATTGCTCTTAGCTCCTATTGGCCTTTCTTTAATCACGCGCCTATCCCCACGCCGTTATACAGCTGTTTTAATCGGTATTTGGATCACCTGCTTTAATGCTGCTTTTTATTTAAAAAATTTAGCTTTTTTATTTATTCCAAGTTTCATTTCCCCACATATGCTTTTTGAAACAGTAGCGATACTATTAATTATCATAGGTCTGCTCATATTTGCTCTTTCCAAAAAATTAAACCGCATGTGTCATTTTGAGCTCTTTTAAGCACTCCTTGAAATCCTCTGGAACTTTTGCTTTGACTGTTATTATCTGAGCAGAAACGGGATGCGGAAAACGCAAGATATACGCATGTAATAAATGACGTATAGGAGAAACCTTACAAAAAAAATGCTTAGCATAAAGAGCATCCCCTAAAATGGGATGCCCTATATAACTTAAATGCACACGAAGCTGATGAGTTCTACCAGTCATTGGTTGACATAGAAGAAGAGAAGCGCTTTTACTGCGTTTTAAACAACGCCATAGAGTAACTGCTCTTTTTGCATCAGATGTAGCAGCTACCCCATATAGACTCTGGCCTTGATAACTCTTTAATTTCGCAATAGGCCTATCTATTTTCCCTTCCTCTTGCAAAACCTGCCTATCTACTAATGCTAGATAAAATTTCTCCACAGAGTGCTCTTTAAATAGAGTAATCAATTTTTGTAAAATAGCTGTATTTTTCACAAAAATTAAAGCACCTGAGGTTTCTTTATCCAAACGATGACCCAGTAACCATCTATCTTTTAATAAAGGCTGTAAAACCTTCATATCACTTGTTAACATTGCAGATTTGTTGCAGATAAGCAGATATTCATCTTGGTATAAAATCTCTAAGTGTTTTGGATGAAGAGTTTGGGTTTGATATAGGATCACCACATCCCCTATCTTTAGAGGATGGGTAGAAAAGCGCTCAATGATTCCGTTTACAGTGCACAATTTTGTATCAATTGCCAACTTTAGAGACTTAACCGAGATGTCTTTGCATTGCAGTCTTAAAAATGCAAGCAAAGACATCCCTTCATGCTCTTTTTTCAATTGAGCTTTACACAGAATCTTTTTCATCAAAATGCTCAAGGAAATCTATCGTAACTCTCACTCCAGCTCCTGTAGCTAAAGTAGGGTGATAGGATTTAGACTTTGATAAGTAAGCCACTCCTGCGATATCAAGGTGCGCCCAAGCTGCTTTCTTAATGAACTGCTGTAAAAAAGCTGCTGCGGTACAAGAAGACGCCGGACGGCCGCCTATATTTTTCAAATCAGCAATCTCTGATTTTAACATATCGGTATACTCTGGGTATAAGGGCAGTCTCCAAAGCCTTTCATCTGTTCTAAGCGCTGCTTTTTGCAAACCTCTTACAAGAGAATCGTTGTTAGAAAAAAGACCTGCGGCTTCTTCTCCAAGCGCAATCACAATGGCACCTGTTAAGGTAGCAAAGTCAATTACAACAGATGGAGCATATGTATCTTCAACATAAGAGAGAGCATCTGCTAAAACAAGCCTTCCTTCCGCATCTGTATTACCAATCTCCACCGTTTTCCCTATGCGACTGGTATATACATCCCCTGGCTTATAGCTACCAGGACCTATTGCATTTTCTGCAAGAGCTAGCACACCAATGACGTTTCTTTTCACTTCTAAACTGCAAAGGCTCTGTATGACACCCAAAACACAAGCGCTACCGGCCATATCGCTTTTCATTGTCTCTATGTGACCTGTGGGTTTTAAATTAAGACCACCTGTATCAAAAGTAATTCCTTTTCCTACAAGAGCTATTTTTTCTTTAGAAGAAGGATCTCCCATATATTCTAAAACAACTAAAGCAGGAGGATCAATACTCCCTTTCCCTACAGCTAACAATAAGTTCATCTGCTCTTTTTCTAATTGCTTTTCACGTAAAACCACTACTTTAAGCTTTTTGCAGTCTTTACTTAAATCCTTTGCTGCTTGGATTAAACCTTCCACATTAGAATCATCTGCATTTCTATTCACTAAATCACGTGCAAGATATACACCCTGCATAATCTGTTCCACCTTCTTTACTAAAGAAACATGAGATGGGTCTATACCACAAATGCATGTACTCTCTAAAGGCTCATTAAGGGGGGTGCTTTTAAAGCAATCAAAGGCGTAATTAGCTAATATTAATCCTTCTAAACTAGGCCGGATGATAGAAAAGGCCTCTTTGTTTTCAAAAGAGGGCAAAAGCACATTACAGCTCTTGATCTTTTTAGCTCTCAGCTGTTTGATTGCGCTTGCATAAGCTTGCCGCAATGTTTCTGTCTGACAAGCCGCTTTTTCTCCTAGCCCTAACAAAAGAACTCTCTTTTCTGTTCCTTTTTCACGATACAATAAAAGAGTTTCCCCTTTTTTACCGGAAAAGTCATCAAGAGGGATCTTTATAAGGGCATCAAACTCTTTTAGTTCAAGAGCTATCAGAGCTTGTGTCTTTGTTTTCCAGACAGGACATATCACAACATCGGCATGTTTTCGTTTTTTTGGATCGGCAATATGGGTAATTTTAATCATAGTAATTAAAAAGGAATCTCCTCTTCTGCATCAAATGGTTCGTTGCTTAAAAGTGGCTTTACACTCTCTTCTTTTGGCTGAGCATCGCTTGTCTGACGCCCATCTGCCCCTACTTGATCTGTGCGACCAAAAGGACTAAACATGATATTATGAGCTGTAATTCCTGCTGAAATTTGAGACTTTCCTTCTCGATTTGTAAAGATTTCTAAGTCCATTTCTCCTTGAACTATAATGGGGCTGCCCTTCTTAAAATAGCCCATCATTTTGTCAAATTGTTCCCCCCAAATAGTAACTCTCCACCAAATTGTCTCATCTTTTCCACCTTTACGCGCACGTGCAGCTACACGCAAAGTGGTGACTTTTCGATTTGACGGGGTAAACTTAACTTCTGGATCAGAACCTAAATGTCCAGCGACTGTAGCTTGATTCATAAAAAATATCCTCGTATTTTTAATAAGTGATGCTACAAAGAGTATTTCTTGTAGCTGCCAAAATAAGCAAGCAGTTTTCTTCTAGATCAAAAAAGTTTCAGAAAGTTTAAGGGCTTAAGAAAAATTGTTTAACTTCTCAATCTCAGTGATTACGGGTTTTAAAAGCTTAATAAATAATTTAAACGCAATATCTAGCCTCTTAAATACTTTTGCTGCTTTTAGCTCTAAATCTTGATAAGAAATTTTTTGCCCTTTACTCATTAGAGTAAAGTTTCTTGCAGAAAGTGGATTTAACCTATAAGCCAAGTCCCAAATGTGTTTATAGTCTTTTTTTAAAACAGCATTAGAATTTTTATTCAAGTAGTGATGTGTGATGCTTATATTAAGACCTGTGAGACTAGCTTTATCCTGCTCTGTAATTAAACCTTTTTCATAGAAGTTTCCTGCCAATTGAAGAAGTGCTAACAAATTATGAGAATAGTCATTCTCCCCTGTTTGTATCAGAATAACTATCCTAAACAAATGTTTAAATAATTTATCCATGTTTGCCATTGTTTCTACTTGGATAAATTCTTGTAGAGAATGAGATTTTTGAGGAATTCTTAAGGAAATTTCCATTAATTCTAGATATCCTTTTATGGTATTAATAGGCGATAATAACTCTTTAAAATTTTGGATGTTCTCTAATTCACTCACTGATTTAAGAAGATCTAATGCTTGACTGTATTTTTCTGAAATAGATGTTTTATTTCTGCTAAAAGCCTTATTAAAATTCCCAACTTCAATTTCTTTCCAGATTATTTGTCCTTGAACTTTCTCTACTTTTCTTAAAAATTCATTAGGATCTTCTGCAGGGAAAGAAGAGTATTCTGTAATAAACTCTATAGTTTGCTTATACATTCTAAAACACAATTGAACCGCTTCTTTTAATATGGCTATATCTAACTTTTCTTTCTCTCTATAGAATTGAAATAGTTTTTGTAAAAAGATAAAAGGTTTTGGATGAGAACTCTCTTCTGGATGAAAAAATTGATAATCCTCTGGGTAGCAAAACCAAAGATGTATTCCTATATCCTTTAGAAATTCTCTTTGTTCTTCAAGTCTATTCATATGAGATTTTTCTGCTAAATCGATTAAATCATGGGTATTTGTAACTTCCTTATTTTTGACTAAAATCTTTAGAGAAAGCATCTGTTCTATGGCAAAATGACAATGAATTAAGCAACTGCGAAATCCTAAAAGCACTCGATCTAATCTTTGATCCTTTATTGCTTGTATAATGAGCTCAAAAGCTGCTGTTGCAATGACTAACTGAGTATGTATTTCTTTTGTCTTCTCTTTTCGTATAATGTTTAGCTCATCTGAAACAGGGGCCTGTATTTTTGCAAGATGTGTTTTTAATTGCTTTAACATTCCATCAACGCTTTTGCTTAGAAATCCGTTTACTAGGCCACCGTCTTTTAAAAATGCATCAAGTTCAGTAAAAGATAGCTTAGCCAAGGTTAATGTATGGGAAGCCGCTATATCTGATTCGCTACCTGAAGAACTTGACTCTTCCCTTATTTCACTATCGCTATCAGATTCTTTTATGGGAGCAGTACATACTTTTTTTTGAGAAGAAATGTATTCGTATTCTGCTTGTATGAGCTCTTTCTGATTTTTTTCTATAAGCGCAATTTGATCTTCTGTAATCTCTTGCCTGGATTTTTTCACTTGGAAAGAATCGTGTAATTCCTTCATTAAATATTCAATATGAGAAATATCATCTCGAAATGCTATAGGCTTTACAAGATCGATTTGTAAGGATTTTTCTGTTTTTTTCCAGTTTTCTAGATATTTTTTAATTTGTTCTTCTGATATAAGCTTGCTTGTTTTGTCTCTCTTTATTTTTTCTTCAGAAACCCTCTCTATCCCTTCTACATTTGAACTTCCATAAATAGGAATACCTTCTTGGATTTGCTTTAGGAGGTATTCTAATTCACTTATCTTTTGCTTTGCTTTTTTTAAGGGTTCAATTTTTTCATCAAAAAATTCTATAAATGGTTTGAGCTTTTTTTGATATAAAGGAAATATACTTTTAGCTCTCCAGATAAGAATCTTAGAGGAAGTTTCTCTAGGAGTATATAAAAGCTGATATTCCCACGAGTCTTCTTTAAAGCCTACAATACCAAATCCATAAGAAAGCGCCACTTCTCCTAAAAAAACATTAAGAGCATTAATCCATAACACATATTGATTCAGATATTTTCTAGATGTTCTTGTAGAGGCTGGGATGTTCGGATTCTCTAGTGCAGGAACAGATTCTAATTTAATGGTTTGCAGGGCCTTATGGTTTTTATACATAAAATTCTGCTTTGTCTGAAATACTATTAGCTCTCCTCTATGTGAACTACTTAAGCCAGGCAAGGATAATAATGCCTTCCATG
Organism: Candidatus Rhabdochlamydia sp. T3358; assembly: GCF_901000775.1. GTDB lineage: Bacteria > Chlamydiota > Chlamydiia > Chlamydiales > Rhabdochlamydiaceae > Rhabdochlamydia. The sequence continues at coordinate 9,881 of NZ_CAAJGQ010000037.1, read as the reverse complement.
CTTGATCTATAGATTGATCAAAATTTCGCCAAATTTTCAATAATAATAAGATAGAGTCACAAGGCAGATCGTAAATTTCATTTTGTACCCAAGTCAAAAACTCTGCTGTATAACGCTGAATATATATTTGATTAAGGTCAGTTTCTGGTTTTTCTATTAAGCGAGTATATATCTGTTGAGCATCCTCTTTAGAGGAAGCTGGAGCTGCCTGAATAGCAGCACGAAAAATATCTTCAAGAGAAGATTGGGGAACATCTTTAGAAATGGCAAAAATCATCCGCCATTGTAGTTCAGTAGACCGATTGTTTTGTAGAAAAGCTTCCTGCTGCTCTTTATCTTTGATAAATTCCTCAAAAATATGGGTTGTGTTTCCTAGTGATTTATCCATAAAAGGTTTTACCAAGGACTCCAATGAATTAGGTAAATCTTTGATGGTAAATGGATTTACTTCGCAGAAGTTTTTTAAAAACAAAAGAGCTTTTTGATTATTTACAGAACTTGAAACAGACATCGTTTAATATTTAAAATATTTGTTAAATTAAAACTCATATATAATTATGAATATAATACAAATATACAATATTAAAATAAATATAATATTTTTATTGAAAATAAGAATAAATAATAGATTTTCTATAGAAATAGAAAATTAATTGTTTTAAAGAAGATCTCTTTTAACTTTTAAGCTGTTTTTTAATCCGTTTAGCTATCTTCTTAACTCGAGGTTTTCTAGCTTCTTTAAATACCTTATTTAATACGTCTTTTTGAAGTCTTTTTCCTCCATTAGTGCCTAAGTATAGAGTGGTAAGAGCTCCTACAGCCATACCTAAGAAGGTCCCCAAAAATAGATTTTTACCTGAATGATCTGATTGAAACATAGTTACCTTCATTTTGTCAGTTTTTTCCATAGCTGCATTCCTGCAGCCGCTAATTCTAAGATATCAGCTAGCTTATCCTCATTTTTGGCAATCTTCTTATCTAGCTCTTTGAGTAAACTCTCCGGGTCCTCAATTTTGTCTTTAACAACCTCTCCCGCATTAGCAAGAGCTTTTCCTATGAAGTGCAGGGTAGATTTACTACCTTTACCAGAAGAACTTTTTAAAAGGATAATGGCACTAGCTCCAATAGCACCTCCAACAAGGGCTCCTATAAGGATATTTTTTGTGTCTTTATGTAAATTTGACATATTACTCGTCCTTTATTTTTTTCAGTAAAATCACTGCATCTGCCACATAATTAATCACTTCCGTCAGTTTTTCATAGGTATTTGTCTTGTGGGATTTTCCATGAGAGAGCTTAAGCAGTGGAGCGAATAGAAAATTTAATGACTCTGATTTCTCTTTTATATCTACGGTTAAATCATTTACATTTTTAAGCAACGTAACGCTCTCAGAGGAGATCTCCTTTAATTCCCCTTCAACTTTAGTTAGGGTATGCTTGGTTTTTTTTAAAGTTGCACAAGAACAGCGCAGCGCCATCACTAAAAAAATGACTAAAACTACAAAAGCTATGGTACTTACTGCTATGCAAACTTCAACAATCATGGGGGATCCTCTATTAAAAAAAATAGACTATAATAGTTTCTTATTCTTAATTTATATTGTGCAACTATTTATAATAATATGTAAATAAAAAGTATATTATATATTATAAAACTTTAACTATTAATTATATAAAATTTACGCGTAATATTATCTGAATATTTATAGGAAATATCTTGAAAGTCTATAAGGCTGGAGAACTCCAGCCTTATTTGATGGGGGAACTAAGGTTTTATAGAGGCTTTGATGATTTTAATTTCTTCCAAAGGCCTATCAGCTGCACCCGTTTTGCTTTCTTCAATTTTTTTCACTATTTTATAGTCGCTTATCACTTCACCAAAAATAGTATGTTTATTGTTCAGCCAAGAAGCATCGTCTGTTGTTGTAATAAAGAACTGGCTGCCATTTGTGTTAGGCCCTGCATTTGCCATTGCAAGCAGACCTTTCTTATTGAATGTTTTTTCTGATGTTACTTCATCTTCAAAACTTTTGCCCCAAATAGATTCTCCTCCAGTACCATTTCCTTTAGGATCTCCGCCTTGAATCATAAATTTTTTAATGACACGATGAAAAATAGTTCCATCGTACTTTTTGTTTTTTACGAGACCTAAAAAGTTCTCGCAAGCTTTAGGAGCAATATCAGGGAAGAGCTGCAGCTCGATTATACCCAGATTTGTTTCAAAAACAACAATGGGTGATTTAAGGCTTGTTTGTTCCACTTCTAAAGATTGTTTGGGTTCCACTTTTTGTACCTCTAAAGATTGTATAGGGTTTAAGAAAACAAGATTGACTAATAAAATGATCAAATACTTAAAAAAGCTAGACATCCTGGCCCTCCTTTTTTAGGTCGGTAGTTTATCATAAATTTCTACAAAAGCAACTCAAATACCTCTTTATTTTTAAGCTCAACAGGAAAAAAAGGAAATTTATTATAACCCATTTTTATTTACAAATTGCTTTGCAAAATAGAAAATAAACTATTGTCTTTGTACTTTTAATGAAATTTAAATAAAAACATAAAATTAGTTAAAATATAGGTGAGAGTAAACTCTCATCAAGATTTTTTGTTTAAATTTATTAAAAGTCATTCATTTTTTGCTATTTATTTTAAAATTTTATTAGACAAAAAAAAATCAACTCAGCTAGATAAGAAAATACACATTATAAAAAAACAGTTTACTTATTGTAAGAAACTCATGACTAAACTAACAAAATCTAATGACAATTTATTTGGTTCTTTAAATCGATCCACAAAAAGAAATACAAATAAAGAATCTTCCTGTCCTTACTTGATTCCGATTGATGAAGTGCCTGAACTATATCATCCTTATTCTGAAGTAAATTTATTTTTATCTCGAAGAATGAAGCAAGAGATGCAAAATGCTCCGACTAAAGATTGGTCCATGCAATTAGAGCAGTATCTTTTAGAAAAAATGACTCCTGAATTTCAAAAGAAGTTTCCTCAATTTCGAATCAGTGTTTCCGCTATAAAAAAAACATGGGAAAAACTTGTTTTATACACAAAACAAATTCAAAAACAACCTGAAGCTATCACTGATGAAGGCAAAGTAAATATCCCCTTTTTAATTAAGCAAAATCTTAAAAATCATCTTCACTTAAAAAGACCTAATTTTTCTGCTCCTTATTATCCCGCTTATCAGATGGCAAGCCGAATTAGTGAATGTGTTGCAGCCATTGATGGAGAAGAGCCTCAGCTGGAAGAACTGACAAAAATGATCTGGACTACTCAATGCCAACTAGATCCTCACTTAAATTATCATATAAGTCCTTACCATGAATACAATCAAGCAGACGAACTGATCGTAAAAACAATTTTAGAAGAAACAGCAAAACATCCTAGTATAACGCATCGTCAGCTAGAATATAACGTGCTAATGAGCCTTCGTACACTTTATACTTTTTCTTTATCTATTTCTGAAGAAATCATACATGATTATACTTCTTTACTGCTTGCAGATAAGTTATATCCTACTATTTCTTTTGAAACATTCTCCTCAAAAAAACAAAAAGTATATTTGGAAAAATTCATACATAGACATAGCCTATATAAAAAATCAAATAGCGCTTTATGTGATCAACTTAAACGGATTATAGCCCTTTATGCTTTGGCTACTCAAATGCCAAAAACCTTAAGCCAACTTGAATTAAAAGAAGCTGTTTTAGCCGTATATCCTGTAAATAAGGAGGAAAAACCCAACTTACCACAGGTAGTGTATACTTTTATCATGACAGAACTTGCATTGATGCAAAATGACCGACTTTGCCATTCTGTAGAGCATGTACTATTTACAATCTGGAATGCCTACCAAGAAGCTATTCTTTTACCTAACTTAGTAGAGAAAAAAGAACTTTTAGAAATTCTTATTTGGAAAAATCTTACCCTTGATGAAGAGTTGTTACAAAAAATCCCCTCTTGTATTGTAGAAAAAATAGAAGAGGAAATTGCTAATGCATTTATTGATAATCCTAAACAAAATTTCTATCATCTACTACAAGCAACCAACCAATTTTTTAAAAAGGTAAAAGAACTAATAAAAAATAAAAAATGGATGGAGATTGAAAAAAAAATCTATCCCTGGGTAATCCAAGGAGATATGCTTTGTCAACGCATTGAAATCGGTATAGATCCTTTTTTATTACAGTTTATTTACCAAAAATGGACTAAAACAACTTTTGAGACCCACGAACAATTCGTAAACCAAGTTTATGAAGAATACTTACAAAAACATCCTAAATTAGCTGTCTATGCAGATCAGCTTTCCAGGCGCATATGGACCTTATATAAATATGCTTGGTATAATCTATTTTCTTATTCAACAGAGTCTTGTATAGAAAGGTTTATTAAATGGCATATCATTCATATAAAGCCTGTTTCCTCTCAAGAATTGCATAGTCAAATAAGTCAGTTAAGCCAAGATATTCTTCCTTTGGTTCCTATCGATGCTAAGCTCTGTGAAAAACTTTTTTATAAGATCGATAAAGAAGCCAACTCCCAAACAAAATAAAGGGAATACTTAAAATTTGTCCCATTTTAAGGGGCATGAGATAAGCGCTTTGTTCTTCTTTAAAAAATTCTAAGATAAATCGAACACTAAACACAGAAATAAAAAACCAACCGGTTATTTTTCCTCTATGTGTTAGAGACGGCTCTTTTTTCCATAAAAAAAATAAATAAATAGTGAGAATTACATAACTGAATGCTTCATATAATTGCACGGGGTGGCGAGCCACAATGGCTGCGGATCCTACCGGATGTAAAAAAACCACTCCCCAAGGAAGATCTGTTGGAACACCTAAAATCTCCTGATTGATAAAATTTCCTAAACGAATAAAAGATCCAACTAAAGGAGTAGGAATAACAACTAAATCAACTATATGTAAAGTGATGAGTTTATACTTATGGCAAAATAGCCCTAGAGCAGCTAGAATCCCCAAAGCAGCACCGTGGCTAGCAAGGCCTGCTTCCCAAAAAGCAAAAATTGCTTGAGGGTTTTGATAAATAACCGTCCAGTTTTGATAAAAAATGAAATCACCAAGCTTAGCCCCAATGAGCATTCCTACAATCAAATAAGTGGTTAACCTTTCTATGATAACGGTATTGCGCTTTCTGAAAGGTAAAACCCAAGGTTGTAGATAAGTATCCACTTTAAAAAAAGATCGTACTCTCTCTAATTGAAAAGCACTCATATATTTTTTTGCAAAACATATAAGAAATGGTTCTGTATTAGGAGAATGAGGAAAATCGATGGGATGGGTAACTGTATGATTTATTGCTTGAATTACCTCGTTCTTAATTTCTTCAGGGACGTTTTCCTGCTTTTGTTGACAAAACCGCTTTACTTTTTGAGGGAATGTTTCAAAAAGCATTTGTAGATAGGAAGATTTATGTTTTTTTTGTAAGAATAAAGACCAGCAAATAATATCTTGTTTAGAAAATTTCACAGAAAATAAAAGATAGCGCAGCCAACAATAACGAAAAATAAAATACCCTATGATAAACCCTAATGCAAATAAAACACCATACCACATCAAAGGCCGGTGGATGAGAGGAAGTAAAAAATGAAATACTGCCGGATTAGGGTCCCAATATAAAAATCCAAACATAAAGAGTTAAGTTATCTTTGTTTTTTTAATACATAGGCTGATTGAAAATAAACCTTAGAGGCGTTTATTAAAGCAAATCCCACTGCCACATCGATTACACCTCGAATATAAGAGGCTACTTCTAACCATTTTAAGCCTATTCCCAACAACATCATACCAACGATTAAACCTAAATAGATAGGAGGATATACCTGCAAAATAGAAATCGGTTCTGAAATTAACAATACTTTTTTTACTGCTTTTTGTGCAGTTTTAGAAAGAATAAAACGCCCTTTGATAAACCCTAAAACCAAACCTAAACAAACCAATACCATGGCGTATTCTTGACTTTGTAAAGAAGGTTGTAAAATAAGCAAATAAAGTCCCATTGACAGCAAAAAAAACCCTATAATCAGCCATATTACCCCACTTACCACAATCCACCCAAATCGACCTAAGCGCATATTCATGCTCCTGTTAGTTTGTCTAATGAGTCTAACAGAATAATCTGTTAAACTAATAGTCTAAATTCAAAGCTAAGCTTATCGACAAAAAAGGTATTGCTATCTAGAATGGGCATAAACATTTTAGTAAAAACAAAAATTTTATTCGACGTTTTACGTCATCTTAGGAGAACCTCATGAATCTCTCTGTTGCTTTTATGCGCATCCTCTTTGTAATCCTAAGCGTATTTTTCATGACAACCTTTATGATCTCCAACACATCTGGAAGCCTACAGACTAATATCCTTATCGGTGTATTAATAGGTTTTGTCTTTGGGTTATTTCTTATTAGCTTTGATCTTTTATTTAAGAGATTTAATTTACGCTCTTTCAATATCGCAGTTATTGGGATTTTTCTTGGTTATTTAATGGGACAAGCCCTGGTACTGGTATTCGACGCTATTCTAGATATCAGCCGTGCATCGATTTCCTTGCAACCACAAACTTTAGAAATGTTAAAAATTGCCTTGTTCTTGTTTGGTACCTATTTAGGTACAATTATGACATTAAGAGCAGCAGATGAACTATACGTAAGCATCCCTTTTATCAAGTTTGCTCCTACAGTAGAAAAGAAAAAAGATTTAATCATTGATAGCTCTGTTCTATCAGATGCTCGAATTATCGATCTTGCCACTACTGGTTTGTTAGATAACCAAATCATTATCCCACGCTTTATTATTAAAGAGCTATACACTCAAGCCGAAATTGGCGATGAATTTTCTAAGCTTAAAGCTAAAAAATGTTTAGAAGTACTTAAAAAAATTGAGCTGATTGCTGAATTAGGCCTGCGCTTCAATGATACGGATTTTCCAGATGTTAAAGATGTGCAAGGTAAACTGCTACGTTTAGCTCGCCTCTTAGATGCAAACTTACTTACAGCAGATATTAGCCGCGTACAAATTGCTGAAATTGAAGATATCCGTGTTATTAACATTCACACCCTTTCCAACTCCTTGAAACCTTTAATGCAAGCGGGAGAATTCATAAAAATTAAAGTACAACGCTACGGCAAGGAGCCCAGACAAGGGGTTGGTTATCTAGATGATGGAACAATGGTCGTTATAAACGGCGGTGGCAATTATATAGGCGATATAGTTGATGCAAAAGTTCTCTCTGTCAAACATACTAGTTCAGGACGCATGGTATTCTGTAATGCAATGGACGGTGAATCCGATCAAGAATATGAGCCTGAAGAAAGTCATGAATAGCCCTATTTTAGGACTTGGAACAGATATTATTGAAATTGAAAGAATTAGACAGAGCATTGACAATCATGGATATCGTCTTATCTCTCGGATATTCACACCCAAAGAACAAGATTATTGCTTAAAACATAAAGACCCTATTCCGCATTTTGCAGCGCGCTTTTCTGCAAAAGAGGCCGTTGTAAAAGCACTAGGGACAGGCTTTACCGAACATATCACTTGGCAAGACATAGAAATTATCAATGATTCTTCTGGAAAGCCCATTGTCCATTTCAGTGCAAAACTCCAAAAGAAAACCATGGGAACATGTATGCTTCTTTCTATGAGTCACTGTAAATTATATGCAACTGCTACGGCCCTATGGAGTTACGGCTCTTAAATCCCGGAGTAACTTTTGGGGAGCAGGTCAGCATGCATATCTCTTTATTTATGCATTTTTTGCCCTTGCTAAGATAGCATATTTATTATTTTATTTTACCTACAGTGTTTTATTTTTTTGACATTATTTCTTTATAAAAAATATACTACCCATTGTTTAAGGTTTTTTTATTTTGTATTTAGAAAGAAATAACCTATAGCTAACTAGCGGTTAGATGCCCAGAGTTTTAAAGAAGTAGAACGTATCTGCTTCTGCAAGATCATCATCAAGATGGTCTTGTTTTACAAAAAATTGAAAAACTCTGACTAGTATTTAATGAACTAGAAAAAGTGTGTGCTTAATCACACAAGAGGTTATTTATGACATGGCCAACAGATTTAGCTCGCCAATCAACAAATCCTTTCTCTGCAGAGAATATGATTAGTAGAAATCTAATGGACCAGGCTTTAAAAGCTGAAAGAGACAGAATTGACGAAAATATACATGAAAAGCTTTCAAGAGAAATGGATCGTGACGGCTCAAGCGGGAGAATTGCTGATAAACCTTCTCTAGCTTATATGGAATTGTCTAAGCAGTTGAACCAAAAATATCACAAGTCTAAACCTAAATCAGCAACGACTTCAGACTCATCAGCATCTTCAAGCCTTGAAACGTCCACAAGCTCGAATAGTTCGAATTCCAGCTTTAAAGAAAGAATAATTAGCAATAATACCACTACCAAGACAAACACGAATAAGTCTTGTTCCATCCAATAAACGCTTAACTTTGTATCAAAAGTAAGCCCTCTGTTAGCTTCCTAACAAGCAAGAAGCTAACGGAGGCTCTAAAAGATTTATCCTCTAAGACTTGATGAATTCCTTTGAAAGGGATCAAACTTTGCTATATCATCCATTTTTTTCTTGATGTCGTCAGCAGTATTTCCTTGTTGGTTTTGGTTATCTTGTTCTACTTGTTGTTGAACGTTTTCTTTCTGACTTTTAGATTTTTCTACCTCTCCTAAACCCTGAGACATGTAATACACAGCCTGTCCCGGCATAGCTAAGCCTTGCATTTTTCCTGCTTCAGCCTGAGCCACATTCTTGCTTACTTCATACTCCTTTTCAACTCGGCGTAAAAGATTATTAGCTTCTCTGTGGGTTATTTTATCTTGAGCCTCTGCTTGTTCTACCAATTGCTCCTCTGTTAGTTCTTCTTCTGGCTCTTCTGGTTCAGCTCGTTTAGCAGACAACGTTTCTTCTGCATCTAAGAAAGCCTCTTCTTCTATCTCATCTAAGACAGGCTCGGGGATTTCATCAAGAGCTTCTACTTCAACTGTCAGATCAGAGCCTTTTGTCATTGCTCTCTCATCGATCTTCATTATATCACTACTACGCTTTTCTGCAGCTTGAGCAATATCGGTTGCTTGTTTACACCCAGCTATACCCCCGGCCAATCCTGTTCCAGCCATAATTGCACCTCCTCCCAGCTGGAAAAGACCTGCTACTGCGGTTTCATCTGCACTAGCAAATCCTGCTTTTATGGCAGCAATGCTTGATTCGTTTCTTGCTTTATTAATTGACACAAAAGCATCTGTAAGCATGTTGCATAACATGAAGAGGGCAGCTTGCAGTAGAGATTGTGTATTGGTAGAAGAATCACCAGAGATCTTATTTATAATAACTTCAGAGTGATTCTGGCCGTTGGGGCTTTGTATGTTATCCATGATGTCCTCCTTAATGCGTAATTAATTCGTTTGATCATAATCCCTTTTTTTAGGTAATACTCATCGTTTTTACGTAGTCACTTAGAATAGACAATAGGGGAATTAGGAGTTTAGCAATTAGAGGATCAATCTTTTTGGAGGAAAGAAGGTCTCTAAATTTTTGTTTTGCTAGACTTAGAACGCTTTCTAGTTTTTCTTTTCTTTCTTTAGTAATGCTGTTTTGTTCTCTGGCTATATCAAAATCCTTAAGAACCCCAATGTTGAGTTTAATTAACTAAGAATAGGAAAGATAAGACAAAAAAACAGTGTAAAAAGACCTCTTAATGTTGTACAAGTTTCGTTTCTGAAAAAACAACAACAAAAGAGGTCAAAAATGGAAACGCTTATTGAATTATACTGCTCTGTGGATGATTTTTGGAAGGATTTCAACAAGCAATGGGAGCAACA
>NZ_CAAJGQ010000036.1 GCF_901000775.1 Candidatus Rhabdochlamydia sp. T3358 | reverse complement strand
CCCTTAACTGTCTCTGCGAAGACCTCGGCATTAAATTCCTTACTGGCTTCCAGAATTTTGGAATCAATTGGCTTGCGGCGTGACATAGAACCTCCTTAAATTTGAGGTCTTTACTATGCCATATTACCTAATCTGCTATCAAAAATTTTTAGTTAAATCGCCCTGTAGTCATTCATACTCAAGGCTTTTTATCTTTTTCCAAAGGTTAAAGCTCTCGTTTCTCTACTATGCTGTTTTTAAAATAAAATTTATTTATTTATAATTCAATTATTGATAAAATCGTTTCCATTTATCCCGAGGGCAAAATGACTGCTTTTATTTTAAATTCATCACATGCTGCAGTTTATCCTTCTGCTTTTCAATGGCTTGAAAAACCTCTTTATTATTTGAATGAGAGTCATAACAAAACATCATTATATAAAGCAAGGAATGCAAATAATCTTTGCAAACAAATCCTAGCTAGTTCACTAGAGAATAGCCAGTGCATGATAATAAGCTATCTCTGCTGGCCTATTATCATTTGTGCAACACCTTTTACAGCTTTAATTGATATAGGGATAGGGGTCTGTGAAGCTTTCTATGCTAAGTATAAAGGTGCTACATCGCACCAAATTAGTCTGATTATCCAAAAAAAAATGATTGCATCTCCCATACAGCATCTCGCTTATGTTATTACTAATTTGGCCATCCCTTTGTTTTTTGGTAGCTTGACCATACTTGCTGTTTGCCTGACTTCCTTTTCTATTATTTCCCCCGCCTCTTTACTTGTGGGAAGCTCTCTATTCGCTACTGCTGTGATAGCTCCAAGTATGGCCTTCTCCAACTATCATTTTTCCCAAAAAATTATTGACAGAAAATTGCCTGCATGGATCCGTCCTGAGGGATTTAATATCTTTATTAATGGAGGGTCTTTAGACTGCTTCGGCCATAAAATAACAGCTGAAGACTATACCAATATAGAAGCAAGCTTTTATAAATGGGCAGAAGAACACAGACAAAGACGATATAAATTGCAAAAAAACAAGCAGATAGAACCTGTGCAAAAATGTCTCCAAGACAAAATTGCAATAGTAAATGCTTACCAAAATGACAATTTTAAAATTTTTTTTAATCTTTCTTTAAAGAATGCACCTGCAAGCGATCTGCTGCAGTTGAAACCTGGTTTTCAAATGAAAGATATCAAAAAAGCTTACCTCAAATGGTCCCTTATCTTACATCCTGATAAACACATAGAAAATAGTATTAAAGTTGTTGCAGAAATTCTTTTTAAAAGTGTACTTCGCCCAGCTCGTTTAGAGCTTGAAATAAATTTACAAGGGCATTCTTCTTGAAATCAAATAAAAAAAGGGCTTTAAACAATAAAGCCCTACAAAACAAGGAAAGAAATTAACGTTTTGAGAACTGGAAGCGTTTACGAGCTCCTGGTTGTCCATACTTTTTACGCTCTCTTTTACGAGAATCGCGAGTTAGAAAACCTAGGCTTTTTAAAGCTTGGCGATTGTCTGCGTTCTTCTCAACTAAAGCTCTAGAAATACCTAATCTAGAAGCAATTACCTGACCTTCAATACCGCCACCTTTTACACGGATGAGAAGATCGTAATTTTCAGGATTATCCACTTCGCTTAAAGGGGATAAAATAGTCATTCTTTGCAAAGCTAAAGGAAAATACTCTTCAAATTTTTTTCCATTTACTTCTATCTTTCCAGTACCGGGACGTAGACGAATAGAAGAAACCGCTGTTTTTCTTCTGCCAGTTCCCATAAATTCTTGTTCTTTCATAAGTCCCTTTTTAGATGTTAACGGATTGTGGAGATTGTGCATGCATATCGTGCTCCTCTTTTGCATAAATACGCAACTTTTTCATTTGAGCTTCTGCAAGTCTACTTTTTGGCATCATTCCTTTAATCGCATGCCAAATAATATATTCAGGCTTTCGATCGAGCATAACACGATAAGGAATCTCTCGCATCCCGCTCATAGCCCCTGTGTGATAGCGATAAATTTTTTGAGCATCTTTTGACCCAGTAACTGCAATCTTACTTGCATTAACTATAACAACGCCATCTCCTGTATCGGTATTAGGAGTAAAATCTGTCTTATGTTTCCCTCTTAAGATTTTAGCTACTTCGCTAGCAAATCTTCCTAAAGTCTTGCCTGACGCGTCTAGCTTGAGCCATTTGCGGTTAAGGCGAGCATCCTCTTTGGTGACAAAAAATGTTTTATCTTGTTTTGCATTCATCTACAAGCCTTTAAAAGAGTTTTAAGTTTATTTATTAAAGAAACGATAGTTTACTTGTCTGTTCTTTTTTTGCCAAGAACTTAAGGCTTTTGCTTGAGATAGTCTTGCTAAAAGCCTCTTTTTAAGCTAGACTCCTCTTAATTTTTAACTTCAAAGAAGATCTCTATGCGCAAACAACAAGTAAAAACTTTTTTTGTAAAGACCTATGGCTGCCAAATGAACGAGCTTGACACAGAAATCATGGTTGGTCTTTTGGAGAAAAGAGGATTAAAACGGGTTCTAGAGGAAGATGAGGCAGATCTTTTTATCGCTAACACTTGCTCTATTCGCGATCTCGCTGAGCGTAAGGCATTTGGCAAAATAGGCAGGATGGGGAAAAACTTTTTGGAAAGACCTGTAATTGGCATTACAGGCTGCATGGCAATGGCTAAAAAAGATTCTTTGTTTCGCAAGCTTCCTCATGTGGATTTTGTCTTAGGCACGAATAATATCAGCGATTTAAATGAAGTGCTAGATGAGGTTTTGCTAACAGGAAAGAAAACCATTCGAACTGTAGATCAATTTGAAGAAAATCTGGATTACTTGGTAGCAAAACGAGATGATCCTATGAAAGCTTTTGTCTCTATTATTCGAGGATGTGATAAGTTCTGCACCTATTGCGTTGTTCCTTATACACGAGGACAAGAAGTTTCTCGCCATCCTGATCAAATTGTTGAAGAATGTAAGCTTCTTGTGGAAAAAGGTTACAAAGAAATCACTCTACTTGGACAAAACGTCAACAGCTATGGTAAGGATAAAGCAGAATGGGGCTATTTATTCCACGATTTGCTCTGCCGCTTAGATCAAATACAAGGTTTAGAGCGCATTCGTTTTATGACATCTCATCCTGTGGATATCACTGTTGAACTTATGCAAGCTATCCGAGATCTTCCTTCTGTATGTGAATTTGTGCATTTCCCTATCCAGGCTGGATCTAATCGTATTTTGAAAAAAATGCATCGCATTTATACTTTGGAGACCTACTTAGAAAAAGTAGCTTTATTAAAAAAAATCGTACCTAATGTATCACTTGGTACAGATATCATCGTTGGTTTCCCTACAGAAACGGAGCAAGAGTTTCAGCAAACCTACGATATCTTGAAAGAAATTCGTTACAGCGTAGCTTTTATTTTTTCTTATAGCGCTCGCAAAGGAACTCCTGCATTTCGCTGGAAAGATGATATCCCAGAAGAGGTAAAACAAGAACGTCTACAACGTCTTCTGCAGCTGCATGAGCAAATCTGTGCAGAACAAAGGCAAGAGATATTAGGTTCTCATCTAGAAGTGCTAGTAGAAAAACGCACTAAAGATAAAAATCTTAAAGGGCGCAGCAGATGTTGGAAAAGCATGGTTTTTGCAGGAGGTGACTCTTTAATCGGCTCTTTGCAAACCGTAAAAATTACTGGATTTAGCAACCAAACCCTGCTTGGAGAGCTTGTTCCAAGTCACTTAAAGGCTTTTAGCCATTAATAAACCTGCTAATGCCCAGCCAATAACTAGATCCAAGCAAGTTATAAAGGTATAAGCTGTAGAAAAGTGCCACCAATTCCAAGCAGGTAACACGCCTAGGATTGCTGTTAATAATCCAATCATTGTCACAAAGAGTGTCTTTTCTAAAAAACGTAAGCCTTGCGTTTGTAAAAGCATCCAGGATGCAATTGCTGCTGCCAGAATATAGGAGCATAGAGAAATCATTAGGGTTGCAGCCCCCATTTTTTTCATTCCACCTAACTTTATGGAAGCAAACACAAAAGGACCTGTCTTTAAGATCTCTTCTGCTTTTCTAATCTCTTTTGTAGGTGTATTATTAGAATAATGACTCGTATTAGGTAAAATATAAATTCCGCTTTGTGAGGTGTTTTCCTTAAGGACTTTTGCAACCTCTGCTTCATCTGTAAACTTATAATAGGTTTGTGCATGCCAAGAAAAAACCATCCAAGAGAGCATACTCCAAATAAAAACAGTAACTCCTCCGATTAGAGCGCTCTTAACCAGTTTTCTATACATTTATCTCTCCTATAGCAGATTTTTAAATGCTTGCTCATTTAGTATGTGGACTTTGCATTCTTGCGCTTTAGCCAATTTAGACCCTGGATCTTCCCCTATTAAAAGATAATCGGTATTACGGCTAACAGAGTTTGTCACTCTACCACCTCTTTCTTTAATCAGAAGAGTGGCATCTGTTCTACTATATTCTTTTAAAGTACCAGTTAACACAAATATTTTATTTGCAAAGCGGTGATTTTCAATTTGTATTGTTTGCATCGATTGTGGCTTTATTCCAGATTTGAGTAAAGCTTGCAGCTCTTGCAAATGATCTGGATCTTTAAAATACTCAATAACAGCAATTGCCGTTTTTTCTCCAATTCCTTGAATCTGCTGCAGATCTTCCATACGCATTCTTAAGAGTCCATCCATTGTTCTAGCTGCTTGGGCAAGCAGTTCGGCAGAACCTTCTCCTACATATTTAATGCCCAGAGCTAAGATAAACCGCTCTAAGTTTACATGGCGGGATTTATCAATGCTCTTTAGCAAGTTTTGAATCGATTTTTCTTTAAATCCTTCTAATTGAGCTAAATCTTCTTTAGTTAAAAGGTAGAGGTCAGCTGCACTTTTAATCAATTTTTTCTCGATGAGCTGTTTGATTACCTTATCTCCTAAATGCTCGATATTCATAGCATCTTTACTTGCAAAGAAGAAGATTTTACGCATAACTTGCTCGGGGCAATTTTTGGTATTAGGACACTTCATAGCAACCTCGCCTTCATAGTGCACCACTTTGCTACCACAACTGGGACAAAAATGTGGCATATGCCAGGGGATAGAGGATTTTGTGCGTTTTTTTAAGTTAACCTGCAGCACTTTAGGGATTACATCCCCTCCTTTTTCAATGATTACATAATCTTTTATACGAATATCTTTTCTCTCTATTTCTTCTCGATTATGTAATGTAGCACGAGCAATTGTACTACCAGCTAGTAATACAGGTTCTAACTCAGCTACTGGAGTTAATACCCCTGTTCTTCCCACTTGCACGGTAATATCTCTAATTTGTGTCTCAGCTTGCTCAGGGGCAAATTTATAAGCAATGGCCCATCTAGGACTTTTACCTGTAACACCAAGCTCTGCATGATCTTTTAATAGATCTATCTTAATCACAATACCGTCAATATCAAACGCAAGTTGGTGTCTGTTTTTCTCAATCTGTCTTGCAAAATCCATGATCTCATCTGCTGTATTACAACGCTTGATATACGCATCGGAAAAGCTGGGGAGCCCTAAAGAATTTAAGTGGTGATGACAATCATATTGAGTTGTGCAAGGAGCCTCTGCTTCATTAGCAAAAGCATAAAATACAGCACTTAAAGAGCGCTTAGCTACTTGATTTGCATCAAGTAGTTTTAAAGAGCCTGCTGCTGCATTTCTTGGATTTGCCCATAATTCATCTCCTATAGCTAGTTTGGATTGATTGAGCTTTTGAAAAACCCTATGCAACATAAACACTTCTCCTCTAACTTCTATTTTCTCTTTTGTTTGTATATAAAGAGGAATAGAGCGAATAGCTTTGATATTCGCTGTAATATCATCACCTACTTTGCCATCCCCACGAGTAAGAGCCTGTAGCAATTTGCCATCTTCATAACAGACAGTTATAGCCACTCCATCCATTTTTAGCTCTGCACAAAACTGCAAGTTTTGAGGGCCCAGCCATTTTTGCATGCGTTTAATAAAATCTTCCACTTCTTCTTGTGAATAGGTGTTGCTCAAAGATAGCATAGGAGTTCTGTGTTTTACCTGAATAAATCCTTTAGAAGGCTGATCTGTTAAGCGCTGGGTAGGAGATGAAGGATCAATCCACTCTGGATGGGTTTTTTCAATGGCTTCTACTTTTTTTACCAACTGATCATATTCATAATCTGAGATAACAGGCTTGGCTTCGAGAAAATAGAGTCGATCGTGTTTATTGATCTCCTCTATGAATTGCATGTATTGTTTATGTGTAAAAAAAACTTGTTTAGGACACAAATTGCACCTCAAAAATCATTGTTGCAAGTGGAGGGAGTTGAAATTGTACACCGGTCGGTTTTTTTTGCAGATTATTCATGATTTTTATAGAAGAGTTTAATTTACCAGAACCACCATACTCTTCTTTATCTGTATTAAATACTTCTACTATCCGTACAACATTTGGCAAATGAACTACATAATTGGGTATACAATTAGCACTAAAATTATGCACACAAAACAAAAGTTGCCGCTCCGCTTTTCTTAAATAGCTAATACAACAATTATATTGGTCTGAAAAATCTATCCACTCAAATCCTTTAGAATCAAAATCCCATTCCCATAATGCGAAATTATTCCGATAAAAAGCATTCATTTGCTGAAAAAACCTCTGAAGCATTTGGTGCCTTTCATAGCCTAAAAGTTCCCAAGGAAGCTCTTCTTGAGAGTTCCATTCCTTCCACATGCCTAACTCTACCCCCATAAAAACCAACTTCTTTCCTGGGTGACAGATTTGGTAGCTATAGAATAGGCGTGCATTTGCAAATTTTTGCCAGTCATCCCCTGGCATTTTAGACAATAGATTAGCTTTGCCATGAACAACCTCGTCATGAGACAGAGGAAGAATAAACTTCTCAGAAAAAGCATAGAGCAAACTAAAGGTAAGTATATTTTGATGATAACTGCGAAAAAGAGGATCTTTAGAAAAATACTGCAAACTATCATTCATCCAGCCCATATTCCATTTAAGATCAAAACCAAGACCACCTTTTTCTAAAGGATGGGTTACTCCGGTAAAAGAAGTAGATTCTTCAGCGCACATCAATGCAAAAGGGAATAACTGGTGCACAATGGAGTTAAGGTGTTTGATAAATTCAATGGCTGCTAAATTTTCTCTACCTCCATACGCATTAGGAATCCATTCACCTACTTCCCTTCCATAATCTAGATAAAGCATCGAAGCTACTGCATCCACTCGAAAGCCATCAACATGCATTTTGTCAAGCCAAAAAAGAGCGCTTGCAATCAGAAAGTTCGATACTTCAAATCTACCATAATTAAAAATACAGGTACTCCAATGAGGGTGATATCCTTGACGCATATCTTTATGCTCATATAGACACGTTCCGTCAAAGAGATGTAAAGAGTGACTATCTATGGGGAAATGCGCTGGAACCCAATCTAAAATGACTCCAATATTTTGCTGATGCAGGTAATCTACAAAATACTGGAAGTCCTCAGGAGTTCCAAATCGACTAGTCGGTGCAAAAAAACCGGTTACTTGATATCCCCATGACTCATCAAGAGGGTATTCTGTAATAGGGAGAAGTTCTACATGAGAAAATCCCATCTGATTACAATATTGAGCTAGTTCAAAAGCAATCTCTTTATAATTGAGATAATTTCCTTCTCTTTTCTTCCAGGACCCAAGATGAACCTCATAGATATTCAGAGGGTAACTATCTTTATTGCGTTTTAATTGTTTTTCTCGCCAAACTTGATCGTGCCACTGATATCGATCAATATCAAATACAATAGAAGCGTTTGCAGGTCTTAACTCACAATAGTTCGCATAAGGATCTGTTTTAATCAATACTTCCCCATCGGTATGAATTTCAAACTTGTATTTTTGATAATTACCAATGCCTGGGACAAATAACTCCCAAATACCACCATAACTTCGCATAGGGTTTACACGCCCGTCCCAGTGATTAAAATCACCCACTAAAGAAACCCATCTTGCATTAGGAGCCCAAACCGTAAATTTTACTCCTGCAATTCCCTGATGCGTAGTTACTTTCCCCCCCATAACTTCATAGAGACGATAATGAACCCCTTGCGCAAATAAATGTTTATCCAATTCACCAAAAATAGGACCAAAAGCATAAGGATCATTTGCTAACAAGCCGTTTTGGTGATAAATACAATAATCTCCAAATTCTGTTTTTTCAGGAACTTCACATTCAAATAACCCTTCACTGTCCACCCTTTTAGCTTGAACTATGGATCCAAACACCTCTAAATAAATATTCTCTGCTCCAGGGCGCCAAAGACGAATTACTTTTTTATCATCAACTAGATGCAAACCTAACACATCATGTGGGCTAGAATGGATCTTTTCCTGAAAGTGCTCTAAAAACACACAAATCTCCCTTGTTACTTCACAATATAGTAGTTCTTCCCTCAAATGACAAGGAATCGATAGGTTATATTTTTCTAGAAATCAATCTATGATAATTCAGAATTTTTAATTAAAAAAATCATTTAAATTGATTATAAAACACAAGTCTATATAAACAGTTCATTTTAAATATCATTCACTTTTAAATTAAAATAAAATATTAAATATGCGTATTTCTACCTGCACTTATCTAGACAATTATCCTATAGAGAAAAATGAAATTGCTCCTTCCAATCTATTTCCAGACTTAAATTTGGAAGAAGAGATTGATTTAGATCTAAATTTGCAAGAATTAATAGAGTGTATGGAAAACACCATCTGTAATGAATCTGTAAAATTAAAGAGGCAAAAAAAATGTACAAAACATACTACAGAAACTAAACACAAAGTTGCTGATTGTATTCGTAAAGGTTTCACCCAAAAAGCAGTTGCAGAACACTTTGGAATTTCCTACGATTTGGTAAAAGAATGGAAAACATATGGAAGCAGAACTAAAACAAACAAAACATATTCCATTATTTTTAAAAAAAAAGTTGTACTTCAGCGGCACACAGGTCGACCTCTAAAAGATCTTGTTCAAGAATTCGATGTTTGCAGAAGCACTATATCCAAATGGGCTAGGGATCCCTCTTTACAAGCTAAAATAAAGAAGTTAAGGAATCGGCAGGTTATATTTTTCTAGAATAAGATAAGAAAATACAATAGTATATATAAAAATATTTTTAAGACTTGAAATCTTATTTTTTATGTCTACTATTTTCACAAATTACCTATTTCAACAAGAACAGCCAATTCAAGCAACACACAGCTGTTCTTCTCTATTAAAAAAGACAGATGATCTCTTTAAGTCATGTAATATTCAAGAACAAAAACTCGAAAAGACTTCTAAAGACTTTCGCTCATTTGAAGCATCTAGAAAAGTTTTATACAAATGGCATAGCAAAAAAAAAGAACATAAACAAGGGAAAAGATATTCCATTGAATTTAAACAAAAGGTCATAAGCGAAGTTTATTTAAGCAGATATAAAAACCAAGTTGCTAAAAACCACAACATCTGCTACAGAACTTTAAAGAATTGGATGAAAAAAGTTTCTCAGCCAGCTGAGTCATTATCTAAAACAAAAGAACATCATCAAGAAGGAAGAAGATATCCTCTTGAGTTTAAACAAAGCGTTGTAAGTGAGATTTGTTCAGGTAGGCGTATAACTGAAGTTTCTAAAAATTATAACATTTGCCAAGGCACTTTACGCATCTGGATGAAAAAAGCCTATGCTCTAAATCTTCCATACAATAGCTCGGCAGCTTGGATGTTAAATTAATGAGATTAAAAGCTCAAAGCTGAAGAAGATTTCAAAATCGTTTTACTCTAAATAGTTCTCTTCTGTTTGTTCTTGATGATTAGAACAAAATGGGTAATCGCATTCCATATAACTACAGCGCTTAGTACTCCCTTTGCAATCACAGTCTGCATTAATCAATACGAAGACACATCTGTCTTCTTATTATCCAATAATATGGTTTATTTACCAAAAAAATTAAAATAATTAATACAAATTAACTATAATTATAAAGTAACGTACAATAAAAAAACAATTTGTTAAAGGCTATTATTATGACTATCACAAGAAGCTATATTTTGCATTCTGATGCGTCCATTGAAAACTCTCAAGAATGGGTTCTGAAAGAGACTGAATCACCGCTCGAATTTAAACAGATTGAAACTAACATCAATAAAGTTCTTGAGATCTTCTATAGTTCTATTGATTTCTCACCATTAGTAAACTTTATAAATAAAGAAAATCCTGAATTTGAAGCTTTACTAAATGAAGCCGAGAAAAAACAAATACCTAATTCAGACAGGAAACCTCAGAGAAACATTGAATATAACTTGCGTTATAGACCATATCGGTCCTTTCAAAAACAATCCGATTCATCAGAAGATAAAAAACAACAGGTTTTAGCTCTTACTCATTCAGGCATTGCAAAATCAACTATAGCAAAAGAGCATGGTATACCCCTTGAAACTTTAAAAGAGTGGTGTAGGTTAAGCACCTGGCATGAGCTTAGAAAAGTTATTAAATCAAGAAGATAAAAAAGTTCACTTCAAATTTTATAGAAAATGAGTGAAATTACACTCATCTCTCAAAACAGTCTAACCAAGCTTTTAAGTGAGCAAGAGCGGGAATTTGTAAAATTCCCTCTTTTGTTACTTGTAGCTTTTGTCCCTTATCTTTTCTGTGCACTCTTAAACGACAGCTTGAAATATCTTTAGGAAGTTGACATGCAATAGGTCTTGTATTGCTTGTTTGAATAAACATACGACGCAATCTTTTCTTAGACCATTCTATATCTATCCGATCTAACCTTGTTGTTTGCAATTGAATGATTCTACCACAGTGTAGTTCTGGAGGAACACAAGGCAAAATAGAAAATAGATTCTCTTCTTCTACAAAAAAGAGCCATCTCAGCAATTTAGCACTTTGTAAAAGAAGCATTGTTGCAGGTAAGGTATTCTCTTCTACATCAATGATGCCTTGATAATCACTATCGAATAAGCGAGGCACAAATACCCCTTCAAAAGCGGCTAGGAACACATTCTTAAAGCAACTGATGATTTGTAGTTTTTCTTTTTTTTCAATGGCAATCTGGCATTTACGAATGAGAGAAAACATTTCTTGGTCATTATCTTCATAAGTAATAGAAGGAACCCATTGCGCAAGAGCTAACCAAAAAGGAAACAGTTCTTGTAGATTAAAACGTCTTTGCATCAATTCCCAATCTTGGGCTTTATGAATACCTAGGTGTAATCTTTCTTGCAGGCCTTGTGTTTCTTTTAAGCAAAATGACACGGGAATAGCTAATGTTTGTTTTGGCTGCAGTTGCGATAATGTTGCTCCGTATTGCAACTGCAAAACAGAAGGGGCTTTTTCACAAAGCAGTAGTAATTCTGAAGCTTTATAGAAAAGAGAATAACGTATATAGCCATCTAAAGTTCTGCCAAATACGCAAATTGAGCCGGTTTCTAAATTCAATTCTGCTGTAAATGACTGAATAGGCCCTCTAATAAAAAGGCGTAACTCTATGGGCTTTATGCGATTTTCCAAATCGGTAAATCGCAATAGGGTTGGAAATATTTCTACTTTAAAATGACTATTAGGCAAAAGAAAAACGCTTCCCATTTTATGAGAGAAAGGACGCATGCGATGAGCAATGGTAATATTCATACAATCCTCCCTAAAAGACCTTCGGGAGTGTTTTCATATAGTTGCATCTCTACAAGATCATTAGATTTAAGACCTTTATCTTGACTCATTACTTGTAGAAAATTTTCTGTATGACCACTAGATATATCCTCTGCTTTCTCTATTAATACAGGAAGAGTACGGCCAACATATTTTTCTCTTAAGAAATACGCATGTTCTTCAGCTAAGCGTAAAACTTGCTGTTTTCTTATGTTAACAACTGCTGGGTCTATCCGGTTAGGATAAAGAGCTGCTCTTGTTCTTGGACGTGGACTATAGGGAAACATATGTACTTTTGCAAAACGCACGTAGTCCATTACAGATAAGGTATCTTGAAAGTCTAGTTCACTTTCCCCTGGGAAACCAACTATGACATCGGTTGTGAAGGTAAAATCAGGGTTTGCACCACGTAGTCTATCTACTGTTTCTAGAAAAATTTCTCTGGTATATTTACGGTTCATACGTTTTAAAATGGTGTTTGATCCTGATTGCAGCACAACATGCATAGAAGCACAGGTGTGTTTTGAGTGTAAAACAGCATCTGCTAAATCCTCATCTATCTCATCGGGATCAATCGAAGAGATACGCAATCTTTGTATTCCTTCTATTGCATCTACTTGCCTAACCAGATCTGCTAAACGAATTTTTTCAGTAGATTCAAAATCGCCAATATTAATCCCTGTTAAAACAATTTCTTTATACCCATTAGCAACTAACCCTTTTACTTCTTGCAAAATATCTGTTAAATCTCGAGAGCGAGAGCGACCCCGCACATAAGGAATAATACAATACGTGCAAAAGGAGTTACATCCATCTTGGACTTTAACAAAAGCTCGGGTATGGGCTTCAAATTGACAGATTTTAAACTCTGGCATCTCTTGTTCTGGAAATACATAGGAGAGAAGATTTTCCTTATCTTTATTGGGCACAATACAATCTATTTCACCCATTCCCTGCAGAGCCTCTTTTGCACTCTCAACAAGACATCCTGTAACAACAATCTTTGCATCGGGGTATTTACGATGCAAATGACGAATTTGATAGCGGCTGGAGCTGTCTGCTGACTCTGTAACGGTGCAAGTATTAACAATACATAAATCCACCTGCTCTGCTTCTTTGGCCTCACTATAGCCTAAGGTAAGCAGTTGATCTTGATAAGCCTGTGATTCGTATTGGTTGGTACGACAGCCTAGAGTGACAACTTTAAATTTTTTTTTCTGATTCATAGTGGATAAAAGTATACTAAAACAAGCCTAAAAATAGATAGAAATAAAGAAAAGACAGTTATCTTTTAAAAAAGATTAATATTTTGAAAAGCTATTCATAACGCCTTGTTCTTTTAAAGAAACAAAACGATCTCTACCTATAATCAGATGGTCATCAATCTCGATACCCATAATCTGACCAGACTGCATAAGAACCCTCGTTAATTCAATATCAGCTTTAGATGGAGTGGGATCCCCACTGGGATGATTATGAGCCAAAATCATACTATGAGCCTTATAGCGCACAGCAGGATAAAATACCTCCCTTGGATGGATCAATACCTGAGATAGTGTTCCAACTGCTACCTGTTCTCTGTGAATTAAAAACCCACGCACATCTCGCAAGATGACTAATAAAACTTCTTGAGAATAGTGACCAATTTCTCCTTTTGCTAAAAGATAGGCCTCTTCTACCGATTGAATGGAGTATTTTTTTAAAGACTGAGGACGACGGCATTTCAGAGCGATACCAAAAACCGCTTTTAACTGAATTGCTTTAGCAAGTCCTATTCCCTTAAGTTCCATAAGTTCAATTACAGAAGCATCTAACAGATACTCAAGGCTGCCAAATCGTACAATGAGCTCTTCTGACAAACTCAAAACCGACTTACCTCGCGTTCCACTGCTTAAAACAATAGCTATGAGCTCTGCTAAAGAAAGAGAATCAATCCCATCTCGCATTAAACGCTCTCTGGGCCTCTCTTCTGCTGGAATTGCTTTTAAAGTCATGAATTAATCCAGTAAAAATGGTTGCAGACGATGTTCTAAGGAAGTTGGTATTTCTAATTTCATTACAACATCATTTTCTTCATACTCACATTCAAGAACTCTTCCTAAACGCATCAATTCGCTAACAAGTGCATAATGACTTTGTGGAATCTTAACTCGAACTGTTTTGCGTAAAAGAGCAATTTCACGCATCATGCTATCGAATAAAATCTCAAATCCTTCTCCTGTTTCTGCACAAATAGGCACGGTTTTCTGATATAAGATCCGAAATTTAGCTAACATAGAGTGATTAGGACATAGATCGATTTTATTTAACACTGTAATAATCGGCTTATCTTCAGCCCCTAGTTCTTTTAAAACAGCTAGAGTTTCTTCTGCCTGAGAAAAAGCCATTGGATGACTCACATCAATTAGATGCAATAAAATATCGGTGTGAATAGCCTCTTCTAACGTACTGCGAAAAGCTGCAACGAGTGTATGTGGAATCTTACGAATAAATCCAACGGTATCAATTAATAAAATAGCCTGTTTATTGGGCAAAATAAATTTACGAGTTGTGGTATCAAGAGTTGCAAATAACTTATCCTCTACTAAAACATCAGCTTGCGTTAGCGCTCTAAGAAGTGTGGACTTACCTACATTCGTATAACCCACTATGGCAAATGTCGGTATTTCAGTACGGATTCTCAATCCCCGTTGTGTATGGCGCTGTTTAGCCACTTGCTCGATTTCTTGCTTTAATGAATCGATTTGACGTCGCAGGATCCGTCTATCAATTTCTATCTGTTTTTCTCCTTCGCCTTTTAAATAAGCTCCACCTCCTGCACTCTGACGAGAAAGATGTGTCCATAAACGCTTCAAGCGAGGCATCTGATATCTTGCTTTAGCAAGTTCTATTTGCAGACGCGCTTCTCTGGTTTGCGCTCTTTGTGCAAACACCTCAATAATTAATTCTGTGCGATCAATTACAGCTTTTTTTAAGAGCTTTTCTAAATTACGTTGTTGATGAGGACTAATCTCATCATCAAACACAACCACATCAGCGTTTAAATCAATTACCATTTGAACTAGCTCTTCTACTTTCCCTTTGCTCAAATAAGTGGCTGCATCTACTTTACGTAGCATGCAAGCAAATCTAGCAGCAACTTGCCAACCATAGGTTTCACAAAGACGCTCTAATTCACTTAAATAATCATTGCAAAGAGCTTTTTGTTGACTATGAGAATAAACCCCTACAAGAATTGCTCTATGTAAATTCTTTAATTCAAGTGAGGCTGGGTCAATTGCCATGTACATCCTTTTTAGGTATTGTAAAAAAAACAGCCATACCATCATAGGCAAGCTCAAATCCAGACGGAAGCTGCGTGTTCATACTATGCTCGAAATCATGAGATAGATGGGTAAAATATGTTTTTTTGGCCCCTATAAGGGTAGAGAATTCCACAGCTTCTTCTATTCCAAAATGTACCTCTGTAGCCTCTTTTTTATGCACACTGATCGTAAGGATTTCCACTCCAATTAGCCTATCTATTACCTGATTAGAGTAATACCTTATATCAGATACATAGGCAAAATTTCCTACGCGAAAACCCGTTACTTGTACTTCTGCGTGCAAATAGGAAAAGAAAACCCATTGAACCCCTTGAAAAAAAATAGAGCCGAATTCTTGAGGAAGCACACGAAAATCAAGTTGGGCTGTTACACTTTTTTTATCGTCGGTGGGTTGAAATAAATAGGGATAGCGCTGCTTGAGTTCTTCAAAAGTTAGCTCAGATAACAAGCAAGGCGTTTTAGATTTATGTAAAAAATAATACGCTCTTAAATCATCCAATCCAGCAATGTGATCTGAATGAGCATGAGAGATCAACACCCCATCTATTTTTTCAACTCCTAACCGTAAAGCCTGCATACGAAAATCAGGTCCTACATCAATCACAAAATTCTTATCCGCTACTTGTATCAAACCAGAAGGACGCATTCTCTTATCTAGTGGATTAGGGGAATTACATGCTGCACAATGACAGCCAATCATAGGGATTCCCATAGATCCGCCGGTCCCCATAAATGTAAATTGCGCTTGTATGCCCATAGTCGATCTATTTTAAGTAATGCATTAGTTCTTGAAAAGAAAGAGTTATCATTCCCTGTATTGCTTGTGCCAATTTTTCTCCGAAATAAGCATGATATAATAGCCCTCTAGATCCCATAGCTGTAATTACCCACACTCTACTAGAAACCTCTTTTACCATCGGAAGATAATGTCCTTGACGCTTTACTCTTATAGCAGAAGAGCAATCTATAGGCTTTAACCGCCAAATATCTGGATAGAAGCTAGAGGCTTTGGTAAAAAGCAAATTTTGAGTATTCAATAGATCCGCTGTATCTGTTAGATCATGACGCTCATACGTTGCACCAACGTGACAGATCTTCGGCTCATAAGAGGTTGCTATATAGCCTTTACCTACAAGACTTTTCTCTATTTGCAAATCAAGAGGAATTTCACAAGTGAGCACCTGTCCTTTGATAAACCTCAATTTCAGTTGTTCAAATTCTGGGAAATTACGAATAGAGGCTCCTGCTGCAACAACTATTTGATCAAAGTCTTTTAATTGTTTTAAATCTGTAATTTTCTCTGCAATAAATTGTCCACCTCTTTCTGCAATAGCTAGCCGCATTCCTTGCAGATAACGTTTACAAAATACCGTTTTCCCTGATTTTATCAAGAAGTGATCTTTTCCTAAATCTACAACATCTTTAAAAACCACACAGTGATTTTTATAAGCCTTCCTTTGTTTCTCATTTTGAGCAATGCGAATGATTCCTTCTCTATATACCTCTTCTCTTAAGCTTGCTTTTGCTATTTGTAACAATTCTTCTGTCTTTTGCATAGCCTCAGTTGCAAAAAGTGACCTTCGCCCCTCTTCCCCTACATAAGGATGGAGTAAACCCGCTGCTACAGCAGATGCTCCTCCCGAGAAGAGATCAAATACAACTACTTGATTCTTTAGGTTCAGCAAATTCCAAGCTGCTGCTAATCCAGAAAAACCAGCACCTATAATTGCAATTCGCATAACTATCTTTTTTGCATCATTAAAATATGTGATTCTGCAGCAAATTGAAAAAAGAATACTACACTCGGTGCCAAAAGAACAGAAACCGGTAGCATGATCAACACCAAGTCCAGAGGATTAGCTGATGAAAGATAAAATGCATGGGTCATATTCAGTGAGATCACAAGCAATCCTAAGATACATCCCACTGGAATAACTGAGATGATAAATAACATAAAATTAGTCAATAAAGAATGACTCATTCTACTCAACATGCATTTAATCCACTCTTTGGGCAAACAATCCCTTAAGGCTACAATCGGCGTTAAAAAAAAAAATAAGATCAAAAAAAGAATAACCAAACAAACCATACTCAAAAACAATAAAAAAGGACCAAATGATAGAAAAACCCCTAGCGCCCAACCTACCTTAGGCAGCGCTTTAATCAAATAAAACAAACCAAGAGCTGTCCACAAGATTAAATACCCGATGATTAAAGGCATGCCTAAATAAGCAATTTCAACCATCACCCTTTTGGATAAAGAAAAGGTTTTTCGATAGTTCATTTTCCTTTCTTTAATCTCATCATGATAAAGACGGATTAACAAAACTCCAAGAGATAGTCCTAATATACCTATAGCAAAAAAGGGCAGAAAATTCCAATTGAGCATCAACCAGTCTTGCGTTTGTAGCCCCAATGACTTGCAAAGAAGCAGACCAAATCCACAACACCACAATACCACAAATACAAACAACAGCTTCTTTATCGAAAAGCTCAGTCGCAATGCTCGATTAAAAGAAAATTCTATATCATTCCAGGTCATAGATAAAATGCA
This sequence comes from Candidatus Rhabdochlamydia sp. T3358, assembly GCF_901000775.1. GTDB lineage: Bacteria > Chlamydiota > Chlamydiia > Chlamydiales > Rhabdochlamydiaceae > Rhabdochlamydia. The sequence goes on along the minus strand of NZ_CAAJGQ010000036.1, from coordinate 5,737 downwards.
GTAAAATAAAACAAATGATAACATCCCTTTCTAATGTTAACCAGGTCTAAAATAAAAATTATTTATCCAAAACCATTTTAGATTCCTTAAGATCTTGAAATACGGTCATATCGTTTAATCTTTATGGGAAAGAAGTGAACTTTTTCTACAATCAACCTCAAGTTTGTTTATTGACAAATTCATTTTGAACTCTAAACTTACACAAACAATTTACTTAAAAATTAACCGACTGTGCATAAACTTAAAGCCTTTATCTACTCACTACTCCTTGTAACTACACCCTCTCTTTTTGTATATCCTCAAGATGCGCGGCAAATCACCCCACAAAAACTCAACTTGGAAGAGAAGAGCACAGAAAGCATTTTATCCTATGATGAAATCATGTATCTTCTTGATGAGCTTGAATCAGGAGAGCTCGAAAAAAGATCTACTTCTGAAGATCTAGAGAAAATCAATCACTTCCTTGCTCTTTTAGCAAAAGAAGGCATTCTTCCTGATGAATCTGGAGAGGATTTATCCGATGATGTGGAAGAGCTTTTACACGCAGACAATCCTTATAAATATGTTTTTTCTCTAGATGCTTCTTCCTACATGGTTGTTCCAGCTATTGCTAACGAATATGGAGAAATGACCCTTTGTAAAAGTTGGCTGGGGAAAAAATGGAAAAAAACCAAAAAGTTTGCCAAAAAACACAAGAAAGCGATCATCATTGGAGCCGCTATTATCATAACGGCTGCAGTTGTCGCTGTCGCAATAGTGGCAGCTTCTTCTGCAACAGCCACAGTAGCTAGCGCAGCAGGAGCTGCTGGATCAGCAGCGGTATCTGGATCTGATAAATCGCATAAACGCGAAGAAGAATCTGCTCCTGCAGTTTTTAGTGAAACTCCGTCCACAGTAGCAGCTGAAGCTTCTACTTTAAAAGAAGCCATGGATGAACAGATCTTTTCCTTTAAGGAAAACATTGTTAATGAGCAATTTTTTCATCCACCTAACCCATTAAACCCACAGCAAGATCTCTCTTGGGAAGAAAATGGAAGGATGTTAGGAGCTCTTTTTGCTCATGACAGCCTTAAAAAGACTGAGCAACAAATCTCTGAATATCCAGAATTTTTTCAAGCAGATAGAGGAGAGCGCTATCCGTTTTCTCTAGAGAGAAGTGGAATGCCATTTGATTTGGGACATCTGGAGATTGATCGGAAGTTTACCACCGATTATACCTCTTTATATACTTCAGAAAGAGAAGCTGATTTTACGACTCTTTCCTATCAGGCACGAGGAGAAAGAGCATTAGCTTATGGCTATTTAACTCAAGCAGTTCATGATTTAGGAAAAGCTATTGAGCTTAACTCGGAAAACCCTCTTCCTTATCTGGAAAGAGGATTTGCTCATTTTGGTTTGGGGCAATATGATAGCTGTTTAGAAGATTACCATACATATACTTCTCAAACTCCAAAAGCCTTATCGATTCCTGAGTTTAATTTGAGTTTTGCTAAGGCACTTCCTAAAGGAATTTATGATTCTGGAAAAGGGCTACTCTTTTTTCTTTCTGATTTAGTTATGCATCCTGTTCACACTGGTGAACAGATGTGGAGTGCTTTTACTCTTCTTAGTAAACTTGTTCGCTCTGAGAAATGGGATGCTTTAGGTGAAACTTTAGCTCCAGAAGCTTACCAACTTGTTAAAGAATGGGATACTCTTCCTTCTGATACACGAGGAGAATTAGCTGGATATATCTTTGGCAAGTATGGGTCTGATATCCTCATACCTGCTGCTTTAGCTAAGGCTATTTCTAAAAGCATGAAAGGGGCACAAGAATTAAATATAGTTTATAAGAGGCTTCAAACCGCTGAAAAGACGCTTCTTCTTGAATCTGTTGCTGGTTTAGAAAATAGTATGAAAATTGCAGAAATTGTCCAATTAGAACAACAGATTTCTAGTTGGCTAGGAGAAAGCACACAGCTAATTCGTAATGGAGCAGGAGATCCTATTTTTCTTTCTAAAGATGGAATAAGGAAAGTGCGATTTGACTTTAATCGCCCTTTTCCTCGTGAAAGCCCTCATTTACATTTTGAGCATTTTATTGATGGTGAATGGAAGGAAATCAATCGAATATATCCAAGTAATGTTCCACATAAATAGGAGGTAATATTTTGAGAATGTTAGATGATGAATCTGATAAAAAACTAGATAGAGTTAGTATATTTTTAACTATAGAAGAAGCCAAACAATTGCAAAGTTATTTAAATAAATTATTAGACAGCCCTGAAATGCAACACGCTCATTTATCAAGCAATGATTATCAAAAGGATATTACTATTTGTTTATATGATAATAAAAATTTTATAAATCTTCACCCTAGAGCAATAAAGTTAATAAAAGAAGACAAATAATTCTTTGGCTTACTAGTGGGAGGGCATGAAGTATATCATCTAATGTCTCTATAAGAGTTATGCCTGGAAAACCTCATAGTCCCTTTCTATACCAACAAAAACCTTATATTGTTCAAATGAAGGATGGAAAGACACTTGATAAACTTGGAAATAAGGTCAATAAAAATGCCCCCGAAGCTCATGTTCCAATTGATGAATTTATTTATAGGAATAATTAGGCATGGATATAGATAGAGAACAAATATTAATTAGTGTTTTAGAAACTATTGAAGGCATTTCTGATAAGGAATACCAGAAAAGAGTTTGGATTCGAGGAGTGGGTCCGGAATGTGATGACTTTGATGAGACAGTATGCAATTTTTTTGGCGATGGTAACCCACTTATAGAAAACTATAAAGATTTTGGAATCACAGAAAGTCAGTACCATCTGTTAGTCAAATTTCGAGATGAGTTTAATGATTTTTGCCGAGGACCCGCACTGGAGTATTATCTTCCACAACTATTTATAGACACACCAGAATGGGGAAAAATTATGGAAATGGCAAAAGAAGTATTGAAAGCTTTTAACTTCCATAAAGAGTAAGTTTGGCAACAAAGAGTTAAAAAAACATTGCATTGAATAAATAGGTAAATTTTTCATAAGTAGAAAAATGATAAAAAATAAAAACTATCACGAATGGCTTCTCGAGAAGTTAAAAGATCATACGAAGCTGTCGCATATCTTCATGCAGCCTTAGAAGATAAGCCTTAAAGGAGATGAGGAATCTCAATACCTTTTATCTCTTGCTCTTCGAAACATTGCTCATTTAGAATGGCACTCCTAAATGTCACGCTATTGTGTCACTAGTAATTGCTCTTGGATTAAACTTAAGGTTAACATAAATTTAAGCACCTGAACATCATCCAAGTGCCTTTATTATTTAATAACGGTTTGCATAACCTGTGATTAAATAAATCAGAAATAATATGATAAAAATAAAGAAAAGCACTTTAGCAATAGTAGTTGCCGTGCCTGAAACACCTCTAAATCCAAAAAACCCTGCTATAATCGCAATGACTAGAAATATGACTGCCCATGTTAACATAAATTCTCTCTCCTCTTAAAATTCATAGAATACTCTTAACTTACCTATTTTTTTGTTCTATTTCTTTTGTCGTAATTTCGTCAACTATTTAAATAAAAATTTATAAAAAAATGTAGAAATTACCTTCTTTATTAAAATACTTAAATTTTTATAGCTAATTAGGAAAGAGCTGAGTTTGCTTTAAGCGCTTCTTTTATGGTGTGATCGCAGGCATATTTTAGATAGGGCTCTAAATACATATCTGCTAAACGACTAACCGTTAAGCAAAGCTCTAAAGGAACATCCTTATCGTCGGTATAAAGATAATGGAGCAAATACAGAATCTCTTTGTAATCGATCCCCTGTAATTTTTCTATGGGATCGATTTTCTTAAGCATAGTAATAGAGGATATATTGGCTTGTCCTGTATAAATTTTATGAACCAAATAAAAGAAGCTTTCACAATTAGCTTCCTGGAATTTCCCTAATAGACCCTTATCTTTGAGTATAGCATTAGCCTGATTCCATTTCTTTTTATCACAGGCCTTTTTTAAATCCGGTTCTGAATATACATCTGCTAAACGACCAACCGTTAAGCAAAGCTCTAAGGGAACGTCCTTATCGCCAGTATAAAGGTAATGGAGCAAATACAAGATTTCTTTGTAATCGACACCCTGTAATTTCTCTATGTGATTCATTTCTTTGAGCATGGTAATAGAAGATATGTTGGCTTGCCCTGTATAAATTTCATGAACTAAATAAAAAAACCTTTCATAATTAGCCCCCTGAAATTTCCCTAATAGGCCCTTATCTTTAAGAGCAAGAGATGCTTGATTCCACTTCTTTTTATCACAAAATTTTTTTAAATCCAGTTCTGAATATGTATCTGCTAAGCGACTAACCGTTAAACAGAGCTCTAAAGGAACATTGGCTTCACCAGTATAAATGTAGTGAAGCAAATACAAGATTTCTTTGTAATCAAGTCCTTGTAATTTCTCTATATCTAGATCTTTGAACGTAATAACAGAGAATACATCGGTTTTACCTGTGTAACTGTGATGAACAAAATAAAAGAACTTTTCGTAATTAGCACTTTGAAATTTCCCTACCAGATTCATATTTTTGAGCCCAAGAACAGCTTGATCCCATTTCTTTTTATCGCATGTCTTTTTTAAATCTGGTTCTAAATAGATATCTGCTAAACGACTAACCATTAAGCAAAACTCTAAAGGAACAGCGACATCACCGGTATAAATATAGCGAAGTAAATACAAGAACCCTTCGTAATCTATGCCCTGTAATTTTATTGTACGATCTTGGTCTTTGAGTATAATAGCAGTCTGAGATCCTTCTGCAAAATCTGTTTGAAAAAGACTGTTAAAGTAAGCATTTCTTTGTGCCAAAACTTCCCTGTTTACTAAAACTGTTTGAAGATTTTGTAAATTGCCTACGATTAAAGTTTGGTTACTGTATTCTTCTTTATTAATAAGATAATCAAGCGCAGATGTAAATTTCTTATCCGCTTTAAAATTTTTGCTTTTATTCAGACAAATGATTTCCCAAACTGCTTTAATAACAAAATTACTTTTGGCTAAACATCCTGCATTTAATAGATGTAGCGTCTTTTCAGGCTTTTTTGTTAAATACTCTTTTAGATGTCCAATCATTTCCTCTTTTTCAATGTAAGAACAACAAGCAATTGCTAAAGTGATATTTTGACTAAAGTTAGCGCTTACTAAGTAAGAAATTACATTTTCTGGAACTAATCTACTTTGAATTGACTGGATTACTTTTAAGCTCTTGGTTTGATCCCCGGAAATATGAGTTAAAATATAACTCTCAAAAGAAAAAATAAAAGAAAGACATTTTTCATTTTCAAAATTTGGATTACTTTCAAAACGAGAAGAAACATAGGTATCTAGCTTATTCGTTAATTCCATGGCATCTACAATAAATGCAGGCTGCTCTAGCACAGAAGGATCTTTTTCAATGAAATCCTGTATTTTATTAATTGTTGAATGAACATCTACTTCATTTTGCGGTTTAAAGTAATTAATAATCCTTCCAAACCACATTGTTCTACTTGTAATAATTGCATGATATTCTTGTATAGGAGAACAGGGCGATTTAACTAAAAATTTTTGATAGCAGATTAGGTAATATGGCATAGTAAAGACCTCAAATTTAAGGAGGTTCTATGTCACGCCGCAAGCCAATTGATTCCAAAATTCTGGAAGCCAGTAAGGAATTTAATGCCGAGGTCTTCGCAGAGACAGTTAAGGG
>NZ_CAAJGQ010000035.1 GCF_901000775.1 Candidatus Rhabdochlamydia sp. T3358 | reverse complement strand
AAGTTGATAACGGGCCTGAGTATACTTCAGAAGCTATTCGTAAATGGGCAAATGAGAAAGGAATCAACCTGGAGTATATTCCTCCGGGAAGACCAATGGAAAATGGGCACATTGAGAGCTTTAACGGAAAATTTCGAGAAGAGTGTTTAGACCAAAATGCCTTCAAAAATATGTCAGAAGCAAAAAAGATTGTTGAAGAATGGAGGGTTGATTATAACGAACTTCGTCCTCACAGTGCTTTAGGATATAAAACACCTATTGAATTTTTAAGGGAGCAAGTTTGTTAATGTGTTTGATAAAGAAATTTCTAATTTATCGAAATTATGAAGAATAAATTTAAAAACTAATAATTAGTCCATTTTAAAATGGGCGAAATTTGGGGGCAGGTCACCATAAAAGTTCCTTAAGTTTGTTTTTAGCGGATGATTATTGGGTTAAAAAACAATTATTAGCAATAAAGTTTTTGTTTTTTTTAAAGAATTGCTTAATATAGGGTATAGAGATGCTTGCTTTGAAAATAAAGGAGCTCTTATTAAACCTATCAAAGATTTTGTACACACATTAACAACAACGGAAAAGAATTTGCCTATCACCAAATGGTTAGTTTCGAGCTAGAGACAGACTTCTACTTTGCAACGCCCTACCATTCTTGGGAAAGAGGCCTAAATGAGCATACAAACGGACTAGTTAGGCAATATTTTCCTAAAAACCCAAAGATTTTTAGATACTACTTCCAAGGATATTGAAAGGGTGGAAACTTTACTAAATAACAGAACTAGAAAGGCTCTCAACTTCGAAACTTCACTAGAAGCGTTTAGGAGATTATCTACAAATATGCTATGCTCGGGTGCACAATAGATGTTTTTTTCAAGTATTTACATGTTCTTTTTTGTGCACTTCGGAGTTGAAAGGGCCAACATGTTCTTAAAAGAAAAAAATTAGCTTTGCGGGCAACTATGCGGCTATCTCATAACAACATCTCTAAAAATTACATAACCAATCGATAGCTGCTTCTATAGTAGGGTCTTTTAGTGAATTGGTTGCCTCATTGGCATTTATTACTTCATCAGGGGCCATGTTAGTATAAAAGATCTGACCTAAGCGATTAGAAAAATGCATGACCGGAAGAAGAAGGCAAGCTCCATCACTAAGAAAAAATGGATATGTGGCATTTGCAAAGCCAGAGGTGTGTTGACCAAAAAAACGCACGTTTTTTTGCCCGGAAAAAGCAACAGCAACAGCTTCTCCAGAGCTAGCGGTATTATTGCCAATTAAAACTGCTATCTTTGGTGTATTTTTTAATTGATATGGAGGCAAAGAGCTTTTTAAGCAACAAGAATTGCCCTGTTTTACTGTATTTTTTTTATGCTTCCAGGGAATTTTTTCTCCATTATTTCTTATAAAAAATCCTATACATTCTTTGTCTAGAAGCGGTCCTAAGCCTAAAAGCATTGCCCACATATTCCCACCTTGGTTTTTTCGCAGGTCAATAATCCATTTATCCACATTAGAGCTGTCCAATGCACGAATCGCTGTTTGCACTTGTTTATTATACGCCTGATCAGCCTCATCTGAGGTTGATGGGAATGTGAATAAGGAAAGATAAGCCACATTCTTTTCCAATAAGCGATAAATGGGAGGTTCAAATCGAAATTCTTCTTTTTCCAAAAGCTCCATTTGACTAGGGGAAGCAAAAAAACCATGATTTTCTTTGATAAGAGAACGAGCTAATTGAATGGCAGGATATGTATCACTAGTAAGGACAGAACCCTCTGCTTTTTTATATACCTCTTTTTTAATTGAATCCCAATCAATGGTATCTTTATAAATAAATTTTTTTTCCATTATGTTGAGTGCTTTTTGTAAATAGAGGAATGCTTTAGTACTCATAGAGTAGCTGTTTGCTTTCTGAATAGTTATTTTTAAATAATATCCACTAAATAAACACACACATATAAGCAGCAAGCTAATAAGGATGAAAATTTTTTTCTTTCTCCAGTACATACAGGCTTTTTTTTATTGTTTCAGCAGCAAATAATATGGACTTTTCTTCAATAGAGGGATCTATTCCCAACAATCTGTTACAATGCATATGTATAAAGCTATGTAAAATTTTCTTTCCTTTGGTGGAAAGAAAGTCGATACCTTCAATTTTAGCTTTTTTAGCATAGCTTTTACAAGCCAAGTGCCTCATAGAAAAAATTTGTTTAAGAGAAGAAGAACTCTCGTTATTAGTTTTTATAGAAGTTAGGTCGAGTAATTGCTTTTTATAAAAACGATACCCTTCAAGAGCTTTTTTAGATGAAAAAATCTCTTGCAAGATGGCTATTTGATCTTCTTTTGATAATTTTAAAGAAATAAGAAAATCTATAATGCTCAGCGCTGCTATTCCATATAAAGGTAGAGATGCAATTTTTGAATGATCTTGCAAAAGAGCTATACATGTTATGCTATCAGCATGAAAAAGCGTTTCCGCATATTCTATCAGATCAATACCTCCATACCTTTCTAGTTCGCGTTCATAAGAATGAAACGAAATATCTTTAAGAAAGCCTTCCTGAACAAGCTGCTCACTCCACTTGTTAATAATAGGTAGAATAACTTGTAAGAATTGATTTTGTGAGAGCTTTATACGTAAACGAATATGAGGATTAATAGTGTTTTCTTCATAACGTATATAAAACCACTTTTCGCATATTTTTTTTTGGGTGATTTTTTCGATAAAAGAAGGAAGAGTTTTCTGAAGAAAATCTTCCTGCGTGTTTTTACTGCAAAAAAGTTTTATATAAATCCAATTACTACCTAATCTACGCGTTCTTTTTTTAAATAAATTTTTTTCATCTTTTTTTATTTGAGGATATACAGGTATTTTGTTTGCAAGAGACTGATTTTTTAATAATGGGATAATAATTTCTGTAAAATGAGCTCCTTTATTGCTTTGAGCCCAAGCAGACTTTTTTATTGATTTTTTTTCAATTAAGCATACTTTATCATTTTTTATTAAATTATTTAATATTACAGAAAGATGATTTTCCTCTTGAATATCTAATAATAAGTACTGCTCCTGGTCAGCCATCATAACAAAACGACATACATTCCATTTTTTTAGCCATACTACTAAATCTTCTGTAGAAGGATTTTTTTTCAAAGAGATTTCTTTTAAGCGAAGATACCATCTTGCTAAAGAAAGATACGTTTTATTATAGCGTACCCTTGGTAAATAAGAGAAATAATCAAATTGATCCCAATAAATGCCTTGCATAGGATTAATATTCTCTTTGGAAAGATCTAATAAAAATTTAAAAACAGGCGGTGCAAAATATTGATTTACTAGATTATCCGTTAATAAAATAAGCTCTTGATTTAACCTCTTTGAAAATAAATATAAGCCTCTTTGAAAGGCTCCCACATATACATCTTCATAGAGAATAGTATTTATATCATGATCATTTGAGGGAAATACAAGAGAAAAATCACGGAGGTTGTTCCCTATCATAACATTTCCAACCCCGCTGGATGCAGGCAGCCAAGAAAATTTTACATAAAGTTTTTCTGGTGCTAATTTTTGTTCAAAGGTATAAGCCTTTAAGAGAGATGTTTTTGCTTCTTTGGGGAGGATATGCAAAAATCTCCCAAATGTACCCCCTATTGGCTGGCTGACCTGAGACAAACCTAAGGTCAAATTAAAGTCTCCAGCATCTATAGAAGCTTGATCTGTTGCTAAAATTTCACAAAAAATCTCTAAAGAAGTAGGAATATCTGTTACTTGAGGTTTTTTTTTAAGATAGTGTTGAATCTCCTCATCTATCAGTACAACTTCTTTTTGCCCAAGATAGACTGCTTCTTGGTATTTTTTTGATAAGAACCATTCAAAAGAATCTTTTTTTTCTATGTAATTAAATGTCTCTTTATTAGATAAATAATAGGCCGGTATTCCTAATCCAATATTTTCGTTAATAAGGTCAAAAAAAGGAACAAGTTGTTCTGTTCCGTATTTTTCTATAAATTGAGAGTAGTAGTTATCTGAGTTTTTTTTTCTTGAACTAGAGTTATCTATTTTCCAAATTAAAGAAGCAGCGCTTGCGGCTTCTTCAGCGACTTTATGGGAAAGCATATTCTTAGAGGAAAAAGCAGTGTCTACTTGAACAAAGATGCTCTTCTGATCAACTTTGCTTTTTTTAGGGTAAATTTCATATAATATCGCATTGATTTTTTCTAGTAATTGTAGACCCTGGCCTGGGATTGTTGCATTGTATTCTTTAAGATATTCATTTAATGATTTAAAAACACTTTCTGATTGCAAGTTGATATTTTTTAAACGACTAAGAAAATAAGCAAAAGGGTTATCTTCTAATAAGTTGGGTATTAATTCGGAAATAATAAATTGATTTTTAAACATACCGTGCAAAACAATTTTAAGCTTATCCTCGCTCAAAGAAGAGAATTTTTTGATAAGCTTATTTTCCAAATCTTTATATAAAATCCACTTTGAGCTGTTTTCTATAATGAAATCTGTTAAAACGGATTTTTTAATTGATCGTTCATTATGGTTCATTTTTTCCAAATTTCGACTGCACGGTAAAAACAACCTACCAGCATAATTCAAAATAGGAGAAGTCGCTTTAACCTTGCAGTTTTCTAGAATATTTACATCACTTTCTAATGAGCTAATTACTTCATAGAGCCACTGCATATTGGGTCTTGCAAACTTCTTTTTTGCGTTAAGAGAAATATGGGTTTTTTGATCAATTTTACCAAAACCAACAGCTGCAAATAACCCAAAAGGGGTAGCACGTGTACTCATCCTAATTAAATAACGTAATAAGCTAGAAAATCTTTTCTCTAATAGAACTTTTTTTTCTTGAATATTTTCTTGTAGAGAAAAATATAAGCTTGGGCTTGCTAATAAAATTGCTTCTTGAACTATAGAATGAGAAAAGTAATCGGAAAAAATCTGCTCGGGTACTTTTTTTAAACAATTTTCAAGAAAATACTCCACAGGTAATAAAGGGCTTCTAAACATAAAAAACCCTGCTGGCAAAAAAATTTCAGAATCAGTCATTTATATCTTTTTTTTAGCTGATTACAAAAAAACGTGTCCATTTATCCTCTTTATAAAAATCGCAAAACAGTAGGGAAAGCAGGATCCCCGACACCCCTGTTATAATATTAATTTTTTCTGATCTCAAATATTCGGATATATCGGAAATACTATCGGAAAAAAAACCTAGCTCCCAAAGAGGGTTATAGGAAGAAAGGATAAGACCTTTTAGTTCATTAGATTTATCTCTAAAAAAAGAAAGAGATGTTTCCTGATACATTTTACAGGTAAGTGTTAAAAGACCGGAAAGACCGTGGCAAAATGAGGGGCAAGGTAGCCCCCATTCTTCCCTTGTTTTAAAAAAAACATCCTTGAAACTATTTATAGACTGATTTTTAATTTGTTTGTCATCCAGAGCTGATCCTGCAAGAAAAAGAGATCTAGTGACCCCTGGTGTGCCATAACACCAGCCATCAAAAATAAAAGAGTTGTTTTCCTTTTTTCCTGTAGTTTCTTCTTCAAAAGAAACTCTATCGTTCCAGAATATTCCCTGAACTCCTATTAAACGCTTATCCCATATCCAATCAGCTAGTTTAAGGATTGTTTCTTTTTGCCTATCGACAATTACTCCCTTTAATAAAGCAAGAGAAAAAAATGCTAAAATACCGGGTATCCCATGAGCAAATCCTAAATCAAAATTACCTTTAGGAAATCTTGATTTATCTTCAAAAGTATCTTCTGTATGGCGATACCATCCTGGGACTTCTCGTCCATGTATAATAATAGGAGAGCAAAAAGAAACTAAAGTTGAAAGAATTTCTTTTACTGTCTCTATAAATCCTTTTTTTTCTAAGTTATTTAAGAAATAATTTCCAATCCCCGCAATACCGCTTATTACATCATAGAGATTTTGATTAGAAGATAAACCACAACTAATATTTTTTTGCAAAGGAGTTAAATACTCTTGATTTATTCCTTTAATAAGGAATAAATCAAGAGTATTTTGAAGTTTTTTGTATCGACCTTTTTCCTGCCCAGAGAGAGTGATTGCAAAACATATTCCTGCTAACCCATCAATTAAGGAAAAACGTGTAACGCCTTGAGATTCTAAAATTCTGACAACGTTTGTAATATAACAATGTAATAAAAGATCCCATTCTTCAGAATTATAAATTCTACTAAGAGTACTATATAGAATAATTAGCGATGTATATCCTGATAAATTCAAAAAGGGATAATCCGAAGTGCTTATATTACTCGGAAATAGTTTAGCTATTCTTCTAGCAATACAGTGTGGGATATTTGTAATACCTTGAATTTGCGTCATTTTATATGCCTTTTTTCAAATAAACTAGAAGAATAGCGGGTTAATTTATCTACATTTGCCTATCATTGTTCTGCAATCTAAAGTGGAAGGCCAACAGCATTTTGAGATAGGCGTTGTTGCTAGTTGTGTTTCACCTTCCTTTCTATGAACTACTTCACTAATTTTACAATCTAAATCAAAAACTTCATTGTTAAGTTGACTTTGTCCTTCTTTGACTTTAGGTTCTTCATATTTTCTGCTGTCTATAAAATGTGTATTTTCTTTCTTAATTTCCATAAAATTTACCTCATTTTTTCCTCTTATAAATCAAGGATGTGTAAGACTATCTTTAATAAAAGATATTATTGCAATAAAAAATATATTTAATTCTGTTAAAATCCAGGAAAAGCACAGGTAAACCTTGACCCAATAAAAACAGAAAAAATACCTTGCATTAGCAATCTCATTTCGGTTAAAAAAACCTAGAGCTATTTACTCTTTTCTTAAGAACCTGTTCAGAATCTTATGCTTAGGCTAAACTATCGCGTCTATCTCAACTAAAAGATTATATGCGAAAAAGACACCCTAGATAAAGATTATGCAAAAATGGTAAAAAGAGAAATCTGTTATGGTAAAGATTGCAACTTATAAGACAACCTGAAAACCTGTATTTAGAGTGTCTGATAAGGAAAGAGCTAGCTACTAGCTAAAAAACCCAAAACTGAGCTTATATAAGGTAGTTGTGAGGAGCTCTTATTTCTAAAAAAAAATCTCGAGAACAGTTCCCTGTTATTTTAAATGAAACACCCTCATTGACAGACCCTGTCTTTAGAGATTCTCAAAATCCATTTTCTGATCTTGAAACAGATGCACCTGCTAGTACCCTTCCTTCAGTAGAAGAGATTATCGAAAAATATCGTGATCTTATTTTTGAACATGTATCAAGAAGAATTGCTTTTTTCTTTCAACAACTCATCTGTTGTTTTCAAACTAAACTGCATTTTGAAATAGGACAGGTAGTGTCTCAAGGAGCTTCTGCTAAAAAAGTAGTTCTTACCGATCAGAACCTGGTAAGCTTAGAATTTGAACGCAATGCTGCTCATAGTAGTACCTTGCCCTGTTTACTTGCATACGATCTAGAAGAGTGGGAGCTTTACCAAGCAAAAAAAACAAAAATCCCTAAAGGATGGATTTTTTTAAAAGGAACCGATTCTTATCGTCTTTGGAATTCCACCATTAATATGCCTCGTTGGGTAAACATGGTAGATCTACAAATCGATGGAACTTCTCGTGATCAAAAATTACGTTATAAAACTCTGTATTTAATTAATGCTGCAGCACAAGGAGAAATTGATCCAGAAGAAGGATTGGAGCTTTTTATTCAGCTCTCTATTGATCAAGTAGAAAGCAGCTACAAAGTAGCAACTCAGTTAATGTATCAAAAAATACTGAACTTGTATAAGTATGAACTAGAATCTACTCTAGTAAGTTTTAACCATAATCGTTCTATGTGGTTAGAAGCTTTGCTTAGCATTAGGGTCTCAGATGAATCTTTTCGAAAAATCATCTACCAGATCCGCTATCAGGCGGTTCGAGATGCACAACTAGGGCAAGCAGAACTTATACAAAAAATAGATCTGGCTAAAAATAAGATCTTATCCAGCTATAAAAGGAAGCTTCCTTATTTTGAAGCTGCTTTTCGATCTCTTTTGATTGCAGAAACCTATACGCTAAGAAACCGGCAGCGCTTAGAAAAAATGTATAATTTTTCCTACTTTGATTTTAAAGCCAGATTAAGCGGAACTAAGTTAAATATCTTTGATCATACAAAAATCAAACTAGCAGAAAAATACAGACCACAAATTATAGCTCTTAGCGCAGAAATCATCCAGGATATGCAAGAGCTTAGAAAAAAAGAAGCCTTGCAAAGAAGCCAAACTACCAAACTGTTAAGACATGCTAAGAAATGGACACAAAAACAACTTGCCCAAGAACTCTCTGTAAGCCAATCGACTATTTCTCGGATGGAAAATTGCCAGAAGCTGATTACCCTACCCATAGCTGAAAAATTAAGTCTGATTTTTCATGTCGATGCAGGACTCTTTATGCCTCATTTTTTCTATGATTAAGCTCTTGGCTTATATAGATACTTAGGTCTTACAATGGGGGTGCCTCTGCCCTCTCTTGCCTCGGTGCGCTCATAGACTATTTGCATGGCAATCCCCACAGATCTAGAAAGGCCAAACAAAACAGTATAATACTCAGGATAAGCAAATCCAGCTGCTGTTAGCATAGTTCCTGAAATAGCATCTACATTAGGATAAGGATCGGAGATCTTAGGATTTTCTAATAACACTTTAGACCCTTCTGTACGCAAAAGCAAAGCGATTTTTACCAAAGGATGGTTTGGATAATGTTTTTGTACAAAATCGTATTGCAGAGTAGCACGTGGATCTTCTACTCGCAATACGGCATGCCCAAATCCAAATACCAATTTTTTTTCTAATAAACGCTTACGAATCAATTCTTCTACTTGTTTAGCAGTTGCCTTTTCTCCTAATTCAGTAAGCACATCTCTTACAAATTCTAAACAATCCTGATTGGCTCTTCCATGGCGTGGTCCTTCTAAAGCACACATGGCCGCACAAATGGATCCATACATATCCTCTAACCCAGAAGCTACCGCCTTCCCTACAAAAGTGGATAGATTTCCTCCTCCATGATCATAGTGTAAAATGTTGAATAAATTCATAACGGAAACAAGCTCTTTTTCTCTCTTATCGGGAACTTGGAGCATATAGCAAAAGTTTTCCATATAGCCTAAATCCAATTTGGGATTAGGCGTTTTACCAAAACCAGCGTGATGATTAATTACAGCTGCAGCTAGATGAGGAACTTTAGCAATGATATTTAAACAATCATCTGCATAGTTATCTGCAGATTCATGCATTCCTAATAATAAAAGCGCTATACAGAAGAGTTTCATAGGATGGCCTTGCCTGGGCAAAGCCTCAATAGCAGCAATCACCTGCTGTGAACAACAACTGCGTTGTTCAATCATTTCAGAAAACTTTTCTAATTCTTGTTTGTTACCTTCTTTGCCATGATAGAGAAGATAGATGACCTGTTCTGGTTGCCACGTAGATAGTTCTGTAACGGGC
Organism: Candidatus Rhabdochlamydia sp. T3358; assembly: GCF_901000775.1. Taxonomy (GTDB): domain Bacteria; phylum Chlamydiota; class Chlamydiia; order Chlamydiales; family Rhabdochlamydiaceae; genus Rhabdochlamydia. Next base: position 5,517 of record NZ_CAAJGQ010000035.1, on the reverse strand, counting down.
CTTCCTAAATAAAATAACCCTTTTTGAGGATCAACATGTGATGTAGTGCAATAGCCTACAGGAAACCCACGCAGGCCCGTTTCTAAATGCTCTTTTGTAATGGTAAATAACACATCCTCAGACATAGTTTCCTAAAGTAAATGATCAATCAATGCTCTTTCTTCTTTTAATTCTTTTTCACTCAGCCTAATTGCCTTTTCTAAAAAAGGATCCCAAGATAATCCAGGTACAATTTCTATTATTCCTTTTTCTGTCCTATAGCAGGGAAAGGAAAAAACCAATCCTTTTTCAATCCCGTAAGGATTAGCATCAGAGCAAAGAGCAGCAGAAAACCAATCTTTACCTAATCCTATTAAAGATCTTATAGAGCAAATAACTGCGTGAGCAGCTGATGCAGCAGAGGATTTTCCTCTGGCTTTTATGACTTCAGCACCTCTTTTCTGCACATAGGGAATAAACTCTTCTTCGCACCATTTGCGATCTTTAATCACCTCTAAAAGAGGTTTATTTCCAATTTTTGCATGCAAAAAATCCGCTACCTGTGTGGCTGAGTGGTTACCCCAAATCGTCACATGAGAAACATCTGTAACTGCCACATTCGCTTTAATGGCAAGCATGGCTTGCGCTCTATTTTGATCTAAAGCAGTCATAGCAAAAAACTGATTTTTAGGGATTTTAGGAGCGTGATGCATGGCAATTAGACAATTGGTATTACACGGGTTTCCCACAACAAAAACAACCACTTTAGGATCTGCTGCTTCATTTAAGGCTTTTCCTTGGGCAACGAAAATCTTTCCATTTTCTGCTAATAAATCCTTCCTTTCCATCCCAGGTCCACGAGGTTTAGCACCGATTAAAAGCGCATAATCTACGTTTTCAAATACTTTAAATGGATCGGATTCGATTCTCACTTCTTGCAGTAAAGGAAAAGCACAATCCTGCAGCTCCATAGCCACACCTTCTGCTGTCTTCTGAAATTCATGCAGCTCTAACAAATGCAGGGCAATCGGTTGGTCAAATCCTAGCATCTCGCCCGCTGCGATCCGAAATAACAAGCTATAGGCAATTTGCCCCCCAGCTCCTGTTACTGCAATTCTTTTAACTTTTTTGTTCATATAGACAGTAAAAACCTTAGTTTATTGATTTTAATTTTAATACACAAAAACCCATCTCTATGCAACCTAAACAAAATTAAAAAATATTTTTTTACTTTTCTCATAATAATTGACTAGATCCCTATTTCTTGCTATCCTCGTGCCTTCTTAAACTTAAAAATTTATCTATGTCCGTATTTTTTGTTGCTTTGATGTACGCTGCTTGGTCCAGCGTTTTTTCTCTAGGAAAGCTTGCTCTACAGCACTCTCCTCCCCTTTTTCTAACAGCCTCTCGCATGCTCTTTGCAGCAGTGCTTATCTTAAGCTTTTTACTGATTACTAAAAGGTCCTCATTAAAATTATCTTTAAGACAGTTTACCTCTGTTCTACTGCTTGCTTTTTTTAGCATCTACCTAACAAACACTTTGGAATTTTGGGGACTACAATATCTCTCTGCGGCTAAGACCTGTTTTATCTATAGCCTTTCCCCTTTTTTTGCCGCACTTTTTTCCTACATCCATTTCAATGAAAGAATGAATCCCCGCAAATGGCTAGGACTTTCCATAGGCTTTGTTGGATTTGTTCCCGTTCTCTTTACACAAACAGGTTCTGAAGAGCTATTAAATGCCTTTAGTTTCTTCTCTTGGCCCACACTTGCCATTATGGGTGCAGCGTTAAGCTCGGTTTATGGATGGGTTCTTCTTCGACTCATGGTAAAAGAGCAAGAAATTACCCCTCTTGTCGCTAATGGAACAAGTATGCTCTTTGGAGGACTATTCGCCCTGATCCACTCTTATCTAATAGAACCCGGAGCTCCTTTTCCCATAGCTCCTCTACACTTCACATCTTTTATAAAAGGAGTTGTTCTCATCACGGTAATCTCCAACCTGATTTGCTACAATCTCTACGGTATGTTCCTAAAAAAATACACCGCTACCTTCCTCTCTTTTGTAGGGCTGCTCAGCCCCATCTTCGCTTCTTTAAACGCTTGGATCTTTTTAGGAGAAACCCCTTCTTGGATCATCTTTTTATCAACAAGTATTGTTTCCATAGGTCTTTGGATTGTCTACCGCGCAGAACTTAAACAAGGCTATATCGTTTCTTCTAAAGCACCTGCTAGTAATTAGCTCTAACGCAAAAAAATAAAATAGAATTCTTAGATGAGTGGATTTTCTCCAGAGAAAACCAAATGAAAAGCATCAAACCATCGTGTGATACAGATGGTTTGATGCGCTTAGAAAAACTAGTTTTTAATAATTTTCTTTTGATAACGATTTATAAGAAGGAGCAGTAGGAGTAAATCCAGATAAATCAGGGTAAATATTTCTGGGATTTTCTCTTTGGTTACGTATAGCTGCTTGGGATGCCTCATAAGAAGGAGGAGGGGTCATCGGTACAAAAGGCTCTGAAGGTCCTGAACTGTAAGAATAAGTTGCTTCCCATTGAGGAGGCTGCGGCGCATGATAAGAAGAAGCTCCTGCGCTCTCGTTATAAGCACGAGGCTGCTCAGTCCATTGCGGGTTCTGCCAATTATTGGTAGGATAATTTTGGGTTTGAGGCTGTGCATTAGGTGTAAAAGCCGTTATTAAGCTTGGAATTAATCTCTTGACTGCAGCAAATTCTTTCTTTCCTTCTTCTTTATCACTCCAGTGCATTCCACAATTATAAGCTGCATACATTACAGCTATTGAATTTAAAATCCCTCCTGTAACAACCGCTGTTGTTCCAGCTGTAGCAAGTACTGGCGCAGCTGTAAGGATAGTAATACCGCCACCAGCCATGGCAAGCGTTCCAACTAAACTGGTTAGGATAGAATATTTGTAATTTGTTATTTTATCTACAGCTCTCTGATCAATTTTCAGTTGGGCTTCAGCTATATTGGCTATTTGATTTATCTCAAGGCTTGAATCTCGACACATGCTTGTTCTAGCCCAGGTCTCTATTCTTTTAGTATTTTCTAAATAGTTTCTAGCTCCTTCTGCGGCTTTAGAGAGTCTAGCATAAACAAATATGGAAACCCCTACTATAGCAGTTGACACAACACCAATAGCGGCTATACCTTTCCAGTTAGTCTTTTCTTCTTTAGGTTTTTTCTTTTTACCAACTTCTGTAGAATCTTTGGCGCTTTTATCTTCAGAGTCAGAAGATGAATCTACTGAAGCGTTGTGTATATGAGTTGTGTTATGTATGTGGGTTGTGTTATTTGAGTTAGTATTAGTAGTTGTATCACCAGAAGAAAACCATCCTCTAGATGCAGGTTGAGAAGGTGTATATAAAAATGGTCGTGGTAAAGAAAAGAAAAGATTGTAAATTGTATTATTTTCTAAAGTTTGTCTAGCACGCTCACTATCGGCTGTTTTTACTTTTTCTGGTGTTGTTTTATCATATTGAGTATCAACTCGTATTAACCAATCATGAATACAAGCATTTGGTTGAGAGTGATAAATCGGGGTCATATTTTGCTCCTTTATAAGAGATTTAATTAAAAACAGATAGATTTTACTTAGTTAAAATAAAAAGTCTATTTTTAAATAATTAGATTTTTTAGTTTATTTTTTTTAAACAGTAAAGATAAGCATATTTAGATACTACGAATCTAAGGAAAACACTCTAAAAGAGATTCTCTTTCATTTTCAATAGTAGCTAATAATGCTTGTTTTTTAACTTCATCATTTCTATGGGCTAATATGCTAAACACCTGTTTAGCAGCATAAACAACAGATATTACTCCTAGAGCAATTATCAAAGAAGGATACATTATATATCGAGCATAGTCATTTCTACCAATTAATTCCTTTAAATGATCTATATTGATCAAAGAAGTACCCATTAAAGAATAAAACATAAAATCCCGGCAAGCTGTTATTCTATTTTCATTATTCCGATCAATTTTTTGCCAAACATCTGCTAACTTCGTTAGTAAGAGTGAATTTTCTTGAAAATAAGGCAAGTTTTCTTCTAAAGATTTTAGTTTACTTTCCAAGTTAGCTTTTATTTGTTCTGCATCCTTTTTTAGATTCTCGGTGTGTTGAGGATTTAAATCTTCTCCAAATAGCTTTTTATTTTCTAAAGAGCCTTCTTCTAAATTCTTCAATTCAGCTTCAATTCTTTCTAAATCTTCTGTAAGTTTTTGCCCCTTCTGATTAGGATCAACTAAATGTTCAATAATTCTTTGAGTTATTAGGATATTTTTTAAAATACCGCTTTTAGCTTCTACCATTTTAGCAAGTTCAATGTAAGCAATTGCAGAAATAATTGTACATCCTAACACAATAAACTTTGGAAGGTAAGCTATTGCCATAGAAGTAATAGTGGTAATAACTAGAGTAGCAGCAACTATTTGTTTATCTTTTGTGTTTATATCGATATTTGCAAGTTTATTTTTAGCCCATGTTTTGACTTCTTCTCTGGCAGAAGGATCCATAGGCATTTCAGAATAATCATAAGATACTATTTTCGAATAGTTATAAGGTATTGGAATTAAATAGATCATTAACTTTCCTGCTTAAATAATAAAAACCATCTAAATTATAATATAATTAAAGCAAAATGTCTATTTAAATTATTTAATTAACTTTTCAAGGTAATTAAAAATATTTACTTTATCCGTTATATTCAAGCGACAACGATCTCTTTTTTCAGCAACTCAAGCAAGTTCTTCCTTTCATCTTTTACAAAATTCTTTAATAGCTTAACTTTTTTTGCTTTATCATTTCTATGAGCTATAAGATTTAGTGCATTCTTAACCGCATATACGGCAGCTAACCCACCTAAACCCATTATTAGATAGGGATTGCCTATAAATTGGTTAATTATTACACCATCTGCCCAGTTAGCATCACTAGCTACTTTTAAAAAACGACCTAGTTTAATTAAAACAGTACCGGTTATGGAACAAAACATAAAATGCTGACAAACCGTTCTTTTCTGTACAACGCTTAGATCTATTTCCTGAAAAATATTAGTTATTTTCTGGAAAAGAGCTTCATTTTTTTTGAAAAAGGATTTATTTTCTTGTTTTGATTGATGAAATAAAATAGATATTGTCATCATTTCAGGAATAGACATTTCTGCCTTGGGACTTCTTAGGGATTTGCCTTTAGTAATTAAATGTTGCTCCCATTGCTTGTTGAAATCCTTCCAAAAATCATCCACAGAACAGTACAATTCAACAAGCTTTTCCATTTTTGACCTCTTTTGTTGTTGTTTTTTCAGAAACGAAACTTGTACAACATTAAGAGGTCTTTTTACACTGTTTTTTTGTCTTATCTTTCCTATTCTTAGTTAATTAAACTCAACATTGGGGTTAATAAGATTATTAAAATATTTAGTATTATTTTTAGACATAAAAAAACCCTAGTTAGAACTGGCCTAACTAGGGTGGATAGAAAAAAACTTGGCGGCGACCTACTCTTCCATACTC